>JBQCFU010000426.1:0-12626 GCA_051958775.1 Pseudolabrys sp. | reverse complement strand
CGAGAGGCTGTCGGCGCTTTCGGTGACGATCCGTTCCAGCGACGGCGCCTGCACCGCGACGTTCTCCGCGAAGAAGCGGGTGAGGCCGATCCAGCGCGCCGGATCGCTGCCATCCGCACCGCGGATCGCCGCGAGCGCGTTGCGCGCCAGCAGGCAGCCGCCGGTGGCGCTGGCGAACAGCCGCAGGAACGGCGTCGCGCCGGCGAGCGCCGTGTCGCTCTTTCCCTGCGCCAGCAGCCAGCGCGCGGCGCGCTCGGTGCAATCGAGCGCCTCGCCGAGTCGCGCGGCAGACGCGCCGAGCGCCGGATCGTTCACGGCGGCGAGTTCGGAGACGGTCTGGCGCAATTCCGCGATCAGCGCCTGCGCCACCTTGCCGCCGTCGAGCGGCAGCTTGCGGGTGACGAGATCGAGCGCCTGAATGCCGTTGGTGCCTTCATAGATCGCGGCGATGCGTGCGTCGCGATAGTGCTGCGCCGCGCCGGTCTCCTCGATGAAGCCCATGCCGCCGTGCACCTGCACGCCGAGCGAGGCGACCTCGATGCCGATGTCGGTGGAGAATGCCTTGGCGAGCGGCGTGAGCAGCGAGGCGCGCGCCTGCGCGGTCTGCCGTGCCGCTGCATCGCTCGCGCGATGGGCGCGGTCGATGGCGACGCCGGTGGCGTAGCAGATGGTGCGCGCCGCCGCGGTGAGCGCCTGCATGGTCAAGAGCATGCGCTTGACGTCGGGATAGTTGATGATGGTCTGCGGGCCCTGCTTGCGGTCATGCGCGTAGGTCAGCGCCTGCTGCGTGGCGCGATCGGCGATCGCCACGCCCTGCAGGCCGACGGCGAGGCGGGCGCGGTTCATCATCGTGAACATCGCCTGCATGCCTTCGTGCTCGCGCCCGATGAGATAGCCGATGGCGCCGCCGTGATCGCCGTAGACCATGGTGCAGGTCGGCGAGCCATGGATGCCCATCTTGTGCTCGACCGAATGCGCGCGCAGGTCGTTGCGCTCGCCTGGCTTGCCGTCCGCCGTCAGCAGGAACTTCGGCACCAGGAATAATGAGATGCCCTTGGTGCCGGCGGGTGCGTCGGGCAGGCGGGCGAGCACGAAGTGGATGATGTTCTGGGTGAGATCGTGCTCGCCATAAGTAATGAAGATCTTCTGCCCGGTGATGCGATAAGTGCCGTCGTCCGCGCGCTCGGCTTTGGTGCGCAGCGCCCCGACATCCGAGCCGGCCTGCGGCTCGGTGAGTTCCATCGTGCCGGTCCATGCGCCGCTGACGAGTTTTTCGAGATAAAGCTGCTTGAGGTCGTCGCCGCCGAAGGCCGCGAGGGCGTCGACTGCCGCCATGGTCAGCACCGGGCCGATGCCGAATGCCATCGACGCCGCATTCCACATTTCGATGCAGGCTGCGTTGACCGCTTGCGGCAGGTCCTGACCGCCCCAGTCGGCGGGGCCGGCGAGGCCGTTCCAGCCGCCGGCGATCCAGGCGGCATAAGCCTCCTTCCAGCCGGGTGCGGTGGTGACAACGCCGTCCTTGATCGGCGTGCCATTGGTATCGCCGGCACGGTTGAGCGGCGCGATCACATCGTTGGCGACGCGCCCGGCTTCTTCGAGAACGGCGGCGACGTCGGTCGCGGTCAGATCGCCATGGATGCCGTCGGCCAGCGCCCGGTCGAAGCCGGCGGCGTGCCGCAAGGTGAAGATGATATCCGACACCGGCGCGCGGTAGCTCATCGTGGTTCCTCGGCCTTTCCCCGGATTCTTCGGCAAAACCGCACGGACCGCGCGGAATTTCGGGATCGGGGCATCCTAGGCGGCGTCTTTCGGGGGTCAACGCCTGTGCGTGACAGACACAATGCGTTGCGATAGGCAGGATCGGCCGGTATGGTCCGCGCGCCGCGCGAGGCCCCGGACCATCCGATCAGACCGCCAATCAGGTCAAGCGATCCGGAGCCGGACGAACCGCGGCCGGATGGGGCATAGCCAAGTGGTAAGGCAGCGGATTTTGATTCCGCCATTCCCTGGTTCGAATCCAGGTGCCCCAGCCAATCCCCGATAAGTAATTGATGTCCCAAGGAATTTTCTCTGTGGTTGGGGCGTGCGCCCAGCGCTGTGACACAGCGCTGCGTCCTGATTAAATCAGCGTTCAAGTTCGACGGCTTCGGATGAATGAGAATCATCGCAGCGAAATTAGAGATTGCGAGATGATCTTTTCGTCCGATGGGTCGACCAAAAGATTGCCGGGGCCGGTGGGTCTGTCGGAGACGCAACGACACGGCGGCGAGTTTTCGCCGCGATAATGGCTTTGATTGCCGTCTTGTCGCAGCCGGCGTGGCGACTGTTCGAAGCCATGCATCGATCCCATCGATTCTGCTCAATCTCGAGCAGTCGATCGGAAGCTGACCCCGCGCCGAGCAGAACTCGCCACGTTCGGGAATTGCGTCGCGTGTCATGTGCCTCGTGGTGGAAAAAGTTACGCGGGAGGCGCGTGAAGGCGCCTTCGAGTACGTAACGTGATGGTGCGGCTCATTCGCCTTGCGTACGGATAAGTCCTGGTCACCCATGATGCGAAGCCCGGCCGTTGCGCCGGGCTTTTCCGTGTCAGCGTATCAAACTGTTCACAGGCCTCGCATGACCCGTGGCCCTCTCTGGGCGATCCGAGGGGGGCGAGAGGACAGTTTGTTGAATCATTCTACTTGATTCAGAAAACGATACTGGAGAGTATCGTCTGTCATAAAAATAACCGGTCTCCGGGGGGAAACATGACTTCCAGTCAGACTGCCGATCAGTTGGTGCTGAAAAAGGTGGCGTGGCGGCTTTTGCCGATGGCCATGCTGCTGTTTTTCATGAGCTTGCTCGACCGCACCAATATCAGCTTTGCCGCGCTCGACATGAACAAGGACCTGGGCCTGTCATTGGCCCAGTATGGGGTGGCCGCTAGCATCTTCTATGTCGGCTACTTCCTGTTTGAGATTCCAAGCAATTTCGCGCTCGAGCGGATGGGCGCACGAATCTGGTTGACGCGCATCATGGTGACATGGGGCGCGGTCGTTGTGGCCAACGGCTTTGTTCAGGGCAGCACGTCGCTTTATGCGGTTCGTTTCCTGCTCGGCGTCGCTGAGGCGGGTCTGCTGCCGGGCCTGCTGTTCTATCTGGCATTATGGATGCCGGCGCAGCAGCGTGGTGCAGCCTACGCAACCTTGTTGGCGACGACGGCGATCGCCTATGCGGTCGGTGGCCCGTTCACCACATGGCTGATGACGTTCAGCGTGTTCGGTCTCAAGGGCTGGCAGACCATGTACGTGGTGCAAGGCGTGCTGACGATCCTGGTCGGCATCACCATCCCGTTTGTTCTGCCGAACTATGTGCGTGAGGCCAAATGGCTGTCGTCGGACGAGCGTGCCTGGCTGCAGGCCAAGCTCGATGCCGAGGAAGCGCAGAAGAAGAAAGTAGGCGCGACCACGGTGCGTCAGGGGTTCCTCGATCCTCGTGTGCTGTTGACGACGCTGACGTGCTTTTTTCTTGTTTGCGCGAACTTCGGTACAGTGCTGTTTCTGCCGCAGATTCTCAGACCGATCTTCCCGGCTTTCACCAACATTCAGCTCAGTCTGTTGATCTCGCTTGCCTTCGCCATCGGCGGCATTGGCGGCATTGTGGCGGGTCGTCACTCCGACCGTACCGGCGACCGCAAATGGCACATCGTCGTCAGCGCGCTGATTGCAACGGCCGGTTATGGCTATGCGGCGATCGCACACACGCCGATGATGCAATTCGCCGGGATCTGTGTCGGTGTCCTCGGCGTCTGGTCGATCTTCGGCGGGTTCTGGGCCTATGCGGGCGATTTGCTCGGCGGCGCCGCTGCGGCGGGCGGGTTGGCCTTCGTTAACAGCCTTGGTTCGCTCGGCGGCGTCGTCGCCCCGAATTTACTGGCTTATGCGAAGCAGGTCGCTGGCTCGTTCAATGGCAGTCTGCTGGTGCTGGCCGGCTTTGCGCTGGTAACCGGCATCCTCGCCGCGTTGCTGCGCCCGCTCGCGGCGACGGCGGCAGCGACCGCACCAGCTACGGCCCAGAAGGTCTCACCATGATCTCGTCATCGCCCCGCCGTGTGGCCATCGTCACCGGCGGGGGACGCAATATCGGCCGGGCTATTGCGATAGGCTTTGGCCGTGAGGGCGCCCGCGTCGTCGTTGCGGATCGTGACGGCGCCAATGCCGCTGCTGTTGCCGAAGATATCAATCGATCGGGCGGCGAAGCCATCGCCGTCGGGGTCGATATCGGCACTGACGAGGCAGTGGCAGCAATGGCTGAAACTGCACTGCAGCGGTTTGGGCGGATCGATATCCTTGTCAACAACGCGGCGCGCTTCAACGATCTGCACCGCGTCCCGTTCCAGGATATTCCGATGGATGAATGGCGCTCGGTGATGGACGTCAACATCACCGGCACCTTCGCCTGTATCCGCGCTGTCACGCCGCAGATGCGCCGGCAGCAGTGGGGGCGGATTGTGAACATCTCGTCCGGTTCGATCCGGATGGGCAGGCCGGATTTCATGCACTATGTGACATCAAAATCCGCGCTGATCGGCATGACGCGGTCACTGGCGCGGGAGCTCGGGCCGTTCGGCATTACGGCGAATGTGGTCCTGCCGGGCGTCGTGTTCACGGCCGATCAGAAGCAAAGCCTCACCGACGACTATCAGGCGATGGTGCTGAGGAGCCAGTGCATTCCGGAGCCGCTGGCCCCCGACGCAATGGTTGGCCCGGTGTTGTTTCTGTGTTCCGACGCGGCGCGCTATGTGACCGGCCAACAACTCGCTGTCGATGGCGGTTTAACCTACGGATAGTGACGATGGCGATCTGGGACCCCTATCTCTCTGAAGCTGAGCGAAAGTTGATTGCGGAGGCCGGCTATACGCAGCGGATGGGCTGGGGT
Organism: Pseudolabrys sp.; assembly: GCA_051958775.1. Lineage (GTDB taxonomy): Bacteria > Pseudomonadota > Alphaproteobacteria > Rhizobiales > Xanthobacteraceae > Pseudolabrys. The sequence continues at coordinate 7,706 of JBQCFU010000426.1, read as the reverse complement.
GGCCGGCCGGCGCTGATCGTCATCGACGTCAACTACAATTTCACCGGAGACAAGCCGTTGCCGGTGGAGCAATCGATCGTAACGTGGCCAAACTCCTGCGGCCTTGTCGGCTGGGAGGCGCTGCCGCAGATCAATCTGCTGCTCGGCGCCTGTCACGCCCGGAACGTCCCGGTGTTCTTCGCGACCGATGATTTCCGGTCAGATGGCTGGAACATCGGAAGCTGGCTCTGGAAAACCAGCCGCATCGGCGAGGAGAGGTCAGCTGCGCGCTCGCGCCCTGTCGACGGTTCGGCGATTCACGATAGCCTCGAGCGCAGACCAAGCGATATCGTCATCCGCAAACTCAAGCCGAGTGCGTTCAACGGCACGGCCTTGCGTCAATTGCTGACATTGCTTGGGGTCGATACGGTCGTCGTGTGCGGCACGACAACCAGCGGCTGCGTTCGCGCAACGGCTGTCGACGCTTTCAGCGATAATCTGCGTGTGATCGTGCCGGAGGAAGCGTGTTTCGACCGGTTACCGACCTCGCATGCCATCAGCCTGTTTGATCTGAATGCCAAATACGCCGACGTGCTTAGCGTCGCTGAGGTCATGGGGCATTTCGGGCGGTTGCCGGACGATCTTTTCAGGCTGCCCGGAGGGAGCTGAACTAGGCGAGGACGTGAGCGACTGCGACGGCCACGCGGTCGCTGATCTCGCGTGCGCTCGGGGATTTCTGCAGGCCGAGCAACACCCGCATATGCATGTAGCCGCGCAGCAGTTCGAGAAATTCTTCTGCCGCGCGGCGTGGCTCTTCAATGCGAAACGCTGGATGCCCTTTGTGGCGGGTGAAATAGGCTTCCAGCGCCGCGATCGACGCTTCCGGGCCGCGCTCGTAAAATAACCGTCCGAGCTTGGGAAAGCGCTGGCTTTCGGCGATGACGATCCGATGCAGCTCGATGGTTTCCGGTGCGTACAGGATCGACACGGTCTTGCGCGCGAATCCTTCGAGCGCTTCGGCTGGCGGTAGTTCGAATACGTCCCCGATATTCTCGTGGATGAATTGTTCGCAGAGTTCGGTGATGACCCCGGCGAACAAGGCCTCCTTGTCGTCGAAATGCCGATACACAGTCATTTTCGAGGCCTTGGCGCGCGCCGCGACGGCATCCATCGTTGCGCCGCCGAACCCGCTTTTCAGAAATACCGCCTTTGCAGCGCGCAGGATCACCTGGCGTTTCTCATCGGCGCGCTGGGCGCGGCGCGAGACCGGGGCGTCTGCGAGGCTCTTGAGCAGGGACATGGTTCCTGATGCGGTCGGTTTTACCGACTGTTAGCGGGAGCGGTGCCTCAAATCAAATGCGGGAGGCGTGGTCCGTGGGGTCACCAGGCGCTTGCAAATATCGATACTGAGCAGTATCGTTTTGAAGTGTTCTGATCTAGGAGGCTCCGTTGCAGTCCGCTGGTCCTGTTGCACTCGATAAACTCGTTCAGCCCGCCAGAGTTCATCGGTCGCTCTATTCCGATCCCGCGATCTTTGAGCTGGAGATGGAGCGCATCTTCGGCAGAGCCTGGATCTATGTCGGTCACGAAAGTCAGGTGAAGGCGCCCGGCGATTATTTTGCTACCCAGCTTGGCCGCAAACCAATCGTCGTGGTGCGCGGACCGGACGGCACGATCCACGCGCTGCATAATCAGTGTGCGCACCGTGGCGCCATGGTTGTCGCCAACGACAAGGGCTCGGCCTCGGAATTCCAGTGCTGCTACCACGGCTGGACCTATCATCTCGACGGTCGCCTCAAGGCCGTGCCGCTGCAGCACGGCTACCCCACTGATTTCAATCCGAAGAGCTCCAAGACTGCGATGCTGCAGGTCCCGCGAGTGGAGAGCTACCGCGGCTTCATTTTCGTCAACCAGTCTGCTGATGCACCGCCGCTGAAGGAGTGGCTGGGCTATATGGCGACGTCGCTCGACGACATGGTCGATCGCGCGCCCGAGGGTGAGCTTGAGGTTGCCGGTGGGGTGTTCCGGCACACCTACAACGGTAATTGGAAGCTCTATCTGGAAAATCTATGCGATGCTGCGCATCCGTGGTTCACACATCGCTCCTCGATCGAGGCCGCACAGCAGCAATCGGATGATGCTTTCTCCGATGGGACCGGCGAGATCGCCCTTCGCCAGATGCGTCAGAACGGGGCGCCCTATAGCTTTTGGGAAACGCAGGTCGGCATCTGGACCTATCCCAACGGCCACAGCTATCTCGGCGATTATCATGACGACGCCAAGCTGGTCGCTGCGATGAATGACCCGGTGTTCCGCGATTACATCACAGCACTGGAAGGCAACAAGGGCAAAGCGGAGACAAAGCGGATTCTCGAGGTCCGCCGCTGGAACAGCAATATCTATCCGAATGTCTCGTTCATGAGCCAGTTCCAGCAGCTTCGTATCATTCATCCGATCGCGGTCGATAAGACGCTGGTCTGCACCTACAACTTCAAGCTTCGCGGTGCGCCGGAGAAGATGTTCCAGAACACCGTCGCCTTCGCCAACATTGTCAACGGGACCGGTTCGCTGGTGCTGACAGACGATCTTGAGATTTACAATCGTGTTGGGCTCGGCATCAGCAGCGAAGGTGCGGAGTGGCTCGAGATCGGTCGCGGCTTCGATAGCGATATCCCGGATGAGCATGGCGGCCGGCGCGGCAAGAACTCGACCAGCGAAGTCTATATCCGCAACATGTTCGACGCGTGGCGTGGCTACATGCTCCCGCAGAACGAGACCGAACGGCAGGAAGTCGCATGACGAAGACAGCGACCGTAACACCCGCACAGCGACCCTTGTTGAGCAAGGAAGAGTGCGAGGATTTTCTGGTGCACGAGGCGCGTCTGCTTGACGACGCGCGGTTCGACGATTGGCTGGCGCTGTTTGTGCCGAATGCTCGCTACTGGGTGCCGAGCGAGCCCGACCAGGAAAGCCCGCTGGATACGGTGTCGCTGATGTACGACGATCGCCGTCTGCTGGAGACCCGCGTTCGTCGTCTCAGTAGCCCGCGCATCTATTCGCAAGAGCCACGCTCCCGGACGAGTCGGATGATCGGCAATGTCACGATCGAGTCGACCGCAGCGGACGTTGTTACAGTTCGCTCCAAATTCACCATGGTCGAGTTTAGACGGAACGAGCAGCGCTTGTTCGCGGGAACCTACACCCACGAGCTGGTGAAGCAGGAAGGCATCCGGATTGCGTTCAAGCGTGTTGATCTGTTGAACTGCGATGCGCCACTCGATGGGCTGGTGATCCCGTTTTAAAAGGGGGCGCCATTTCGGGGCGCTGTGCATTCTCAGATAGAGTTTTTTAATCGCCCCTTATGGCGGCGCTGGTGATCAACGGAACGAGTCTTTTGCCGCCTCGGCGTTGAAGGACGCTGCATTGATAAGAGGTGTTCTTCGGGGCAACGTCGAGACAGGACAGTCGGTTGGGCTGGTCCGCGATATTGTGATGGTGGTCGATCTCGTGAAACGCATCACCCGCGACTATATCGCCGCTATCGCGGGATTGCCGGTTCCGCCATCCTCATAAAAGCTGGCTTAAATCTTACCTCGGTGCGCTTGCCTGCAAATGTCGGCGCAACAAGGGCCTGAGGATAAAGAGCGCCGACAGGGCGGCAGTCAGGTCCATCGCTGCAGTGATGTAGAAAACCGTCGCCCAGGTCCCGGTCGCCGCCATGATCAGATTGGCAATCGGGACAAAGAAGGAGGCGAACCCCGCCGACAGAAACAGGATGCCGTAGATTTTTCCGATATGCTTGGTGCCGTAAGCATCCCCGACCGTCGCCCCGAACAGACTGTAAATTTCGCCCCAGGCGAGAAAGACGACGCCGCTAAGCACGATAAAGACAGCCGGATGCCTCCCGAAGGTGGCGAGCGCCAGAATTCCGGCAGCCTCCAATGAAAAAGCAATGAACATCGTGATTTCGCGGCCGATGTGATCGGAAATCCATCCGAACAGCGGACGCGAAATCCCGTTCGTAATTCTGTCCGCCATGAGAGCGAAGGGTAACGCGGCCATACTGAAAAGGCCGACATCGACGACGATGTCCTTGATGCCAAAATCCTGGGCGATCAGGCTGAGTTGCGCCACGGCCATCAACCCGCCGGTGGCAACCAGAGCAAACATCGCCATCATGATCCAAAGCACCGGCGTGCGCAGCGCCTCGCTCAGGGTGTAATCGCGATGCGATTGCAGAACAGTGGTCGAATAGCGGATCTGTCCGGGCAGTGGTGAGCGCATGAAAGAACCCGCCAGGAGAATGATCGCGCCCTGAATCAGACCAAACACGAAAAACGTGCGGCTAAAGCCGCTGGTGCTGATCATGTTGGCGATCGGCAGAACGGTGAAGACGGTACCCGAGCCGTAGCCGGCCGCCATGAGCCCGACGGCGAGGCCGCGCCGATCCGGAAACCATTTCAGGGCGCTGTTGACGGCACAGGCATTCACGCAGCCTGCGGCAATGCCTCCGATAAACGCGCCGACGTAAAATCCGGTGAGAGAGGTCGCGCCGGAGTTGATGATCCATGACAGGCTGGCGGTGAGCGCGCCCAAGATGATCACCGGACGAAGTCCGTAGCGGTCGATCAGATAGCCGACGACAGGTGTGGACAGCACCTGCGTCACGATGAAGATGGTGAACGAGCTCTGTACCGATGCTCGTGACCATCCGAAGGTCTTGACGATTTCGGGAACGAACAATGTCCAGGAATACTGGATGTTCGCGACAGCCATCATGCAGATCACGCCGATGATGAGCTGAATCCAGCGAGGACGTATATCGATAGATTGGCTTTGCGCGTCGGCTCTGATTTCCGTGGTCATCGATGATCCTCCCCTTCAATATGAGTTGGCGTTCATCGTTCTCGCTCGAACGTTCGCCAACTGATCTGACGGATATCCTGACCAGCGAGACAGAGGCTATTGCATCGTCGCGCTTCGATCCAGATGAGGTACCATCAGTGTTGGTGTTCAAAGATCGGCGTTCGTTGTCGTCGCGTCGAATCAAAGCGGTAGCGCGCCGGCATTCAAGCGAGGCGTCGATCCTGATTTTGGCAAGTCCTCTGAAGTATTTGAGGCCCGCGTCTACGCCCGCGCCCACGGAGCAGCGGAGCGATCAGAGTGCTAGTCGCAAGAGCGCTCATAAATTCTTTTGCCGGTCTCGTCGTCGACGCCGACCAAGCTGACCGGATAGCCCCAGAGCCTGCGGATGTGCCGCAAGGTTGATTCGCAGCTCTCGTTCTCCAGCAGAATGCCGTCAGTGATCTTGTGCTCGAGCCGAAGGTGCCGGTCGCCAAGCAAATCGACATCGACGATCTGAATATCGGAGTGGCTCGCGCCGATATCGTAGCTGTGTGCGAGCGCCGCGCGGATCTTCTGGTATCCGCGCTCGTTGTGGATCGAGGCCACTTCGTAATGCGGATCGCTGGCCGTGTCGGAAAGCAGGAAAAGCCGCCATTTGCGGATCAGGGCCGGGCTCAGATATTGCCGGATGAAGGATTCGTCGCGGTGATTGGCCCATGCGTCGAGCAGCGTCGCGCGCCAGTCGCCGGTGCCGGCGAAGTCCGGAAACCAGTCGCGGTCTTCTTCTGTCGGTTCGGTCGCGATACGCTGGATGTCCTGCATGAGGTCGAGGCCGAGCGCATAAGGATTGATGCCGTTGTAGCGCAGATCGTCGAAGGAGGGCTGGAAGATCACGTTGGAGTGGTTGCGCAGCACTTCCAGCATCGCACCTTCGTTGATGAGGCCACGGTCGAACAGCGCATTCATGAGCGTGTAGTGACAGAAGGTGGCGCACCCTTCGTTCATCACCTGCGTCTGCCGCTGCGGATAGAAGTATTGGGCAATGACGCGCACGATCCGGAGGATTTCCCGTTGCCATGGTTCCAGGATCAGGCTGTTCTTCTCCAGGAAATAGAGAAGATTCTCTTCCGGGAGATTGAGCGATTTACGGCGTTCGGCGGTCTTGCTTTCGTCTTCGTCGGTTTGGCTTTCGCCCTTTGATGGCGGCAGGGTGCGCCAGAGATCGTTATAGGATCGCTCTTCATATTCGAGCCGTCCGCGCAGACTTTGCCGCTGTTTCTCCGGTGACAGTTTTGGCGGCCGCCGATAGCGGAACACGCCCTGTTCCATTAGCGCATGGGCGGTGTCGATGATTTCCTCCACGGCGGTCAGGCCGTGCCGCTCCTCGCAACGGGCGATATAGCTCTTCGCGAAGTCGAGATAGTTGAGGATGGTGCCGGCGTCGGTCCACTCCTTGAACAGATAATTGTTCTTGAAAAAATGATTGTGGCCGAGCGCGGCGTGAGCGATCACCAGCGCCTGAAGTGCCAAGGTGTTCTCTTCCATCAAATAGACGATGCAGGGGTTGGAATTGATGACGATCTCGTAGGCCAGTCCGCGACCGCCTTTGCGGTAGAGCAGTTCCTGGTAGAGAAAGTGTTTGCCGAACGACCAGTGCCGGTACATCAGCGGCATGCCGATGGACGAATAGGCGTCCAGCATCTGCTCGGACGAGATGATCTCCATTTGGACCGGGTAGATATCGAGATTGAGTTCTTCGATCGCGATCCGTTCGATCGCGTCGAAGGTGCGCGACAGGGCGCCGAAATCCCAATCGGAATGCGAGAATAGCAGGCCGGGCGTGTGTGTGATGATATTCATCGGCCGATCCTCAATCCATTCGTGATCTTTCCCGGCTGGAGAAGAGTTGCTGGAAGACGGGGTAGATGTCGGCAGCTTCGGCGATGCGCGTCATCTGGAAGTTCGGCCAGCTCTCCTTGACGGTGCTGTAGGCTTGCCAAAGTGAGGTGCCGTTCTCGGTCGTGCCGAAGATCTGCCGTTCACGCTCGTCAATGATCTCGACATAGGCGTAGTATTGGCAAAGCCGCATCACCTCACTGTCGAGGAGTGTGAGACAGTGCTGCGAATCGCTGGCTTGATTGTCGCCATCCGACGCCTGCGCGGCGTAGATATTCCATTCGCTGCTGGCGTAGCGCTCATCGACGATACGCAGCATTTCCTCCAATGCCGTGGACACGATCGTGCCGCCGCTCTGCGTGCTGTAGAAGAAGGTTTGTTCGTCGACTTCTTGGGCCTCATGGGTGTGGCGGATGAAGATGATGTCGGTGCGGTCGTAGCGGCGCTTCAGAAACAGGTGCAGCAACACGAAGAAGCGCTTCGCAAGGTCCTTCTCGCGTTCGCCCATGGAGCCGGAGACATCCATCAGGCAGAACATCACCGCGCTGGTGTTCGGGACCGGCTGCGGATCGAACCGATTGAAGCGGATATCGATCGGATCGACATAGGGGATCAGCCGCCGCTTGCGCTCCAGCCGTTCCAGTTCGATTTGCAATGTGGCGATGCGCTGTCGAACGGCCGGGCTGGATGGCTTCGTTTCCATGCCGGCGATCTCCACCCGAACCGCTTCGACCTCTTGTCGCGTCGGGCGTTTCAGCGCGATGCGGCGGCCATAGCTGTTGCGCATGGTGCGGCCGACATTGATGTTGGTCGGGGACCCGGCTGCGGCAAAGCCCGCGCGTCGGGGCCTGAAGGCCAGGATTTCCTTCAGGTTGAGCTTCACCATGTCGGGAAGCTCAAGATCCTCGAAGAAGAGGTCGAGCACCTCCTCGCGCGAGAGCACGAAGCGGAAATCGTCTTCCGAGTCATCCATCGACGGGCCGGAT
>JBQCFU010000425.1:0-4043 GCA_051958775.1 Pseudolabrys sp. | reverse complement strand
GACGTGCAGTCGTTCCTGTTCGGCGATCTGTTCGCGCCGGAGAGCCGGCGCGCCGCGCTTGATTATATCGACCGGCTGGCGAATTCCGGCGCCACGGTGCTGATCAACGAAGGCCGCGAAGTGATCGGCCGCGTGCGCCAGGGCGGCCTCATTCCGCTGTTCATGACGCTCGGCCGCGTCGGCGACAGCGGGGAGAAATTCTGCGCCGTGTTCCGCGACGTCACCGTCTGGAAGAAGACCGAAGAAGATTTGATGACGGCGAAGCGGCTCGCCGAAAAGACCTCGGCGGCGAAGTCGGAATTTCTCGCCAAGGTGAGCCACGACATCCGGTCGCCGCTCAACACCATCATCGGCTTCTCCGAGGTGATGATCGACGAGCGCTTCGGCGCCATCGGCAACGAACGCTATCGCGATTATCTGAAGGACATCCACGCCGCCGGCGAGCACCTGATCACGCTGCTCAACGACCTGCTCGATCTGTCGAAGATCGAGACCGGCAAGCTCGATCTGACGTTCTCCAGTCTCGGTCTCAACGATCTGGTGCAGCAATGCGTGGCGATGCTGCAGGCGCAGGCCAATCGCGGCCGCGTCATCATCCGCACCGCGCTCGCCGACACGCTGCCGCAGGTGGTGGCTGACGCACGCTCGGTACGGCAGATCATCCTCAACCTGCTGTCCAACTCGCTGAAGCTGACCGGCGCCGGCGGCCAGGTGATCGTCTCGACCGCGCTGACCGACCGCGGCGACGTGGCGCTGCGCGTGCGCGACACCGGCAGCGGCATGAGCGACGCGGAACTGGCGCAGGCGCTCGAACCGTTCCGCGAACTCGCCACCACGCCGCGCTGGGGCGCGCGCGGCACCGGGCTCGGCCTGCCGATCACCAAGGCGCTGGCCGAGGCGACCCACGCCGAATTCCACATTTCCAGCACCAACGGCAGCGGCACACTCGCCGAAGTGGTGTTCCCGGCGCCGCGCCTGCTCGCCGAATAAACGCCGCGGTATCTTTACCGCATCCCTGCGAACAGCCATCCTGACCGCCCGGCCCGCGCCATTTCCTCGGGCCCGAGGCGCGCATGACCAGGTTGTTTGCCAGCTTGCATCCCTGCGGTCTGTTCTGGCGAGCCGGCTCAGCCGTACTCGCGGCGCTGGCGCTGATCGTCATCGCCTTCACGCCGGCGCGCGCCGCCGAGAAGGTCGATCTGCTGCTGGTGCTCTCCTCCGACGTGTCGCGCAGCGTCGACTACGCCAAGTTTCAATTGCAGCGCGAAGGCTATGCCGCCGCCATCACCGACGACCGCGTGCTGAACGCGATCCGCTCCGGTCCGTTGCAGCGCATCGCCGTCGCCTTCGTCGAATGGTCGGGCGCCTCCGCGCAGAAGGTGTTGATCGACTGGACGCTCATCGACGGAAAAGCGTCGGCACAGAAATTCGCCGATCAACTGGCGGAGCTGCCACGCGCATTCGCCGATCGCACCGCCATCGGCGCCGGCATCGATTTCTCGCTGGCACAGTTCGAGCGCGCGCCGTTTGAAAGTGCGCGGCGCACCATCGACGTGTCCGGCGACGGCACCAACAATGCCGGCATCGACGTCGACGGTGCACGCGACCGCGCACTCGCCAAGGGCGTGACCATCAATGGCCTCGTCATTCTCAGCGACCGGCCGCTCGCCTGGAATCCCGAACACACCAACCCGCCCGGCGGACTGGACAAGTACTACCGCGACCATGTGATCGGCGGGCCCGGCGCCTTCGTCATGGTGGCGGAGAATTTCGGCTCATTCCGGCAGGCGATCATCGGCAAGCTGATCGCCGAGATCGCCATGCTCGACACCGGCAAAGACTGACCGCGCACCTGCCCGTGCTTGGGCAACACTGAGGCGCTTTGCCGCAACTCATCCAGATGAATCCGCGCATCGGCGATCCGATTGCCACCGCTCGCAAAACGGACGCGTTTCGAGCGATTCCAAACTAGCAAGCCCGATAATGCCGGTTAAGCCATTGAAAACAGCAGAGAAGTCGTGGACCGAAGACGCATGTCCGCGCACCCTGTCACAGGATGATCGTCATGCTCGGCTCGCTGTCCCGTCCGCTTCTCGCTGCCGCGCTAATCGCGCTCCCCGCCGCCGCACAGGCGGCTGGCGAGGTCAACGTCTACACCTATCGCGAAACCAAGCTGATCAAGCCGCTGTTCGACGCTTTCACCAAGGACACCGGCATCAACGTCAATGTCATTTCCGCCAGTTCCGGCCTCGAGCAGCGGATCAAGGCCGAGGGCACGAACAGCCCGGCCGACGTGCTGCTCACCGTCGATATCGGCCGGCTTGAAGACGCGGTGAAAGCCGGCATCACCCAGCCGATCACATCGCCCGCGCTCGACAAGGTCGTGCCGGCGCAATACCGCGATCCGGAAGGTCACTGGTACGGCATCTCGATGCGCGCACGCGTGTTCTATGTCTCGAAGGAGCGCGTGAAGGACGAGGCCCTGACCTATGACGAACTGGCCGATCCGAAGTGGAAGGGCAAGATCTGCGTCCGTTCCGGCCAGCACATCTACAACAACGCGCTGATCGCCGCTTACATCGCCCACTACGGCGAAGCCAAAGCGGAAGAATGGCTGCGCGGCGTGAAGGCCAATCTTGCGCAGAAGCCGTCCGGCGGCGATCGCGAGCAGGCCCGCGACGTCGCGGCCGGCAAATGTGACATCGGCATCGGCAACACCTATTACTGGGCGCTGATGAACGACAAGGATCCGTCGAAGAAGGACTGGGCCGATGCGACGCGCGTCGTGCTGCCGACCTTCAAGGACAATGGCGGCACGCATGTGAATCTGTCCGGCGTCGTTTTGATCAAGACCGCGCCGAACAAGGCCAACGGCCAGAAGCTGATCGAATGGCTCGCCGGCGAAACCGCGCAGCACATCTATGCCGACGCCAACTACGAATACCCGATGCATCCGCAGGTGGCCGTCAATCCGACCATCAAGGGTTACGGCGCGCTGAAGCCGGACCCGACGCCGATGGCGAAGATCGCCGACTTCAAGAAGGCGGCGGCCAATCTGGTCGACAAGGTCGGCTTCGACAATTGAGCACGACGACGCCGGCACAGTTCAACGGCCCCGCACCGCGCGGGGCCGTTCGGTTTTGGCGGAGCGGCACGAGCGCACCGGCGGCAGCCGTATTCGCACTCGCCGCCGCTGCGCTGGTCGGCGCGCCGCTCATCAGTCTGATCGCGCTTGCCATCCGCGGCGACACCGAACTGTGGCCGCATCTCGCCGCCTATGTGATTCCGCAGGCGATCGGGCAGACCGCGATCCTGGTTGCCGGCGTATCGCTCGTTGCCGGCGTGACCGGCGCGGCGACCGCATGGCTGGTGACGACGTTCGAATTTCCCGGGCGCCGCGCGCTGACCTGGCTTCTGCCGCTGCCGCTGGCGATCCCGACCTATCTCGCCGCTTACATCTATGTGGACCTGTTCGAGGTCAGCGGGCCGTTGCAGAGCGCGTTGCGCGCGCTCGGCGGCTACACGCGCCCGCAGGACTACTGGTTTCCGTCAATCCGCTCGCTCGGCGGCGCGATCTTCGTATTCGGCATCGTGCTTTATCCTTACGTCTACTTCGCGGCGCGGGCGATGCTGCAGACGCAGCCGGCTTCGTTTGCCGAAGCGGCACGCATGCTCGGCGCGCGACCGCTCGCGCTGCTGCGCTATGTGACGCTGCCGCTGGCGCGGCCGGCGCTCGCCGTCGGCCTGGCGCTGGTCGCTTTGGAAACGCTGAACGACATCGGCGCCAGCGAATATCTCGGCGTGCAGACGCTGACGCTGTCGGTGTTCACCACCTGGCTCAACCGGTCGAGTCTGCCGGGCGCGGCGCAGATCGCGCTGGTCATGCTGATCGTCGTCGTCGGGCTGCTCGCGCTGGAGCGCTACGGGCGGCGGCGGCGCGCCTATGCCGGCAACAGCGCCGACCTGCCGGCGGAGCGGCCCCGGCTGACCGGCGGCCCCGCCGTCGCCGCGCTCGCCATCTGCCTCGTGCCGGTGACGTTCGG
>JBQCFU010000424.1:0-5610 GCA_051958775.1 Pseudolabrys sp. | reverse complement strand
CTGCACGAAGGCGGCGCGGTACTGGCCGGCGTGCTGACGCACGCGGGCGAATCCTATTTCGCGCGCAGTCAGGCTGCGCTGCAGACCGCTGCGGAGGGCGAGCGCGATGCCGTGGTCCGCTGTGCCACAGCGTTGCGGGAGGCTGGTCTGCCGGTTCCGGTGGTGAGCGTCGGCGCGACGCCGACCGCGCTGTCGGCGCGGGACCTCTCCGGCGTGACCGAAGTGCGCGCAGGTGTTTTCGTGTTCTTCGATCTGGTCATGGCCGGGATCGGTGTTTGCGGCATCGATGACATCGCCTTGAGCGTTCTTGCGACCGTGATCGGAACGCGGCCGGAGAAGGGCTGGATTCTCGTCGATGCCGGATGGATGGCGATGTCGCGCGATCGCGGCACCGCGGCCCAGCCGGTCGATCAGGGATATGGCGTCGTGACCGATCTGGACGGCCGGATTTATCCGGACCTGATCATGGCGACGGCCAATCAGGAGCAGGGGATTCTGGCGTTGCGTCCGGGCAGTGCCGCGTCGCTGCCGTCGCTCAAGCTGGGCGACCGCGTTCGCATCCTGCCGAACCATGCCTGCGCCACGGCCGCGCAGCATCAGAAATACCACGTGGTGGCCGGGAATGACGGGACCATCACCCAGGTGTGGGATCGCTTCTCCGGCTGGTGACGGGTTCTGGATAGACGGCAAAAGAAAGAAGACGGAGTGTTATGAACGTTCTCGACATCAATTCGATCGACACCAATGTTTCCGAGGAACTGCGGGCGCAGATGCGCGCCGAGTTGCCCGAGGTGGAAGAGATCAAGAACGAGGATCTGCGCCAGCGCGTGATCAACGCCTGGGCGCTGGCGATCCACAACAGCAGCTTCTCGTCGCTTCGCGACATGCCGCCGTCCGGCAATCCCGGGAAGATGGTCCTCAAGCGCGGCGACCAGACCGACCATATCCGCGGCGTCACCCGCGCGGCGATGGCGCTGGCCGACGAGTTCGCGGCCTCTAACCCGGACATGAAAATCGACCGCGACATGATCATCGCCGGTGGTTTGTGCCACGATGTGGGCAAGCCCTGGGAATACGACGCGAACAACCTCAAGCGCTGGCGTGAAGCGCCGCGGCGCGTCGGCCTGCCGTCGCTCCGGCATAACGCCTATGGGGCGTTTATCTGCCTCACCGTCGGACTGCCGGAAGAGGTTGCGCACATGGCCGCGGCGCATTCCGGAGAAGGTGAATTGCTGGTGCGCAGTCTCGCTTGCACCATCGTTCATGTTGCCGATATCGGCTACTGGACGATTATGTTAGCGGGTGATCTGATTCAGCCGGGCACTGAATCGCAGAAGTATATCCGCCCGATTTCACTGTAGGCGGGCGTCTCGACGAGCTTCCGCAGTCCAGAAAACGGAGTGCCAGAATGACATCTGTCAGCGACATTCTCCGGGCAGCGGCCGAGAACACAACGGACCGCGTCGCGCGGACCGATCCGCTTTATGACCAGATCTACGACATCATGTGGCGTAAGATCCTCGACGGCGCAGTGCCGGTCGGCAAGCGTTTGCGCGACGTGGAGTGGGCGGAAAACCTCAATGTCAGCCGCACGCCGGTGCGCGAGGCGTTCCGCAAGTTGCAGCAGGACGGCATCCTCGAGCCCGTGGCGAACGGCGGCTACATCCTCAAGGCGATCGGACCCTCTGACCTCAATTTGCTTTATCGCTGCCGCGCCGTTCTCGAGGCGCTGGCGGTGCGTGATTTCAAGGGCGAGATCAGCAAGGCCGACATCGACGCGCTGTATGCGCTGATCAAGCAGACCCGGGAAAAGCTGGCGGAGCGGGCGTTCCAGGAAGTGTTCATGCTGAACACCCGGTTTCACCGCTATTTCATCGAGGGCAGCCAGAACCCTTATGCACGGCATGTGATCGAGCATATTTCGCGGCTGACGCTTTATGCGCGCTCGTCGCTCAAGCTCATGATCGAGAAGAACCCGGTCCTGACCAACGACTATGTCGACCACCTCCTGCTCAATCAGAAATGGCACGAGCAAATCCTGGCATTGGTGGAGAAGGGCGACTTCGATGCCGCCGGCGACGCCATGCAGAACCACCTGTTCGAGACAGGGATCGGCATGCAGGAATTGATCTCGCGCGAGAAGTAAGCGCTGCGGGTGTGGCCTCTCTCGGGGCGCGTGAAGAACCCACGAGGGACGATCGCATTGTCCGTCCGGCGGCCGTGACGATGACAACTGCCAGACCGGTTTTGCGGTGGTGGTTCGGATTGGGCTGAAGACGATGGTCGGCTGGGAAAACCGGCGGCGACCGGCCTGCCTTCGTAATCAGACCACCCCCCACATTTGACGTGATCGTGGGACCATTCTGAAGGCGCGACCGAGGTCGGCCAGCGGCCGACAGACCCCGAACAGGCCACCCATTCTCCTGAACAGGCGCATAAACCGGCTATGGCGCGCGGGGCCTCTTGCCACGGGAAACTTTTTGTAGGTATCCTGTATCCAGAATCCTCTCTACCTTCGAATAGGACAGGGCGTGCGAAACGTTTGGATTGGGATCGATACCGGCGGAACCTTCACCGATTTGGTGCTCGTTGACGTCAAAAGCGGGAATTACATCTTTCACAAGGTTCCAACGACGCCCGAGGATGCCTCCAAGGGCATTCTGACGGGCATCAGCGAAATCCTCGACCTCGCCCGGTTTGCGCCGGCGGATGTCGGGCTGCTCAGCCACGGGACGACGCTGGCGACCAACGCCGTCCTCGAAGGCAAATGGGCGCCGACGGGCATGATCACCACGGAAGGCTTCCGTGACGTGCTCGAACTCGCGCGACAGCGCCGCCCGAGCTTCTTCAATCTCGATATTCCGAAGCCGGTCCCGCCGGCGCTGCGCGAGGCGCGCATCGAGGTGACCGAGCGCGTCGGCTACGACGGCGAGGTCGTCAAGCCGCTCGATACCGATGCGGTGCGTGCGGCGACGCGCAAGCTGCGCGATCTCGGGTGCGAGTCGGTGGCGATCTGCTTCCTGCATTCCTACGCGACGCCCGAGCACGAGCAGCGCGCCCGCGACGCGGTCAAGGCGGAATGGCCCGAAGCCTATGTGTGCGCGTCCTCGGACATCCTCGCGGAATTCCGCGAATACGAGCGCTTCGCGACCGCGACGGTGAACGCCAGCCTGATGCCGGTCATGGACCGCTATCTGCAGCGTTTCGAGAACGGCGTCCGCTCGCTCGGCATTCCCGACGAGCCGCGCGTGATGCAGTCGAACGGCGGCGCGGTCTCGCCCGACGCGGTTCGTCGCGCACCGGTGAATACGTTCTTCTCCGGTCCCGCCGGCGGCGTGATCGGCGCCGCCAGTCTCGGCGTTGCCGCCGAGGTCAACCGCATCATCACCTTCGACATGGGCGGCACCTCGACCGACGTCTGCCTGATCCGCGACGGCAACCCGAACAATCAGAGCGTCCGCGAGATGGGCGGCTTTCCGGTGCGCACCCGCACGCTGGATATCCATACGATCGGCGCCGGCGGCGGCAGCATCGCCTGGGTCGATCCGGGCCGTCTGATCAAGGTTGGTCCGAAGAGCGCCGGCGCGCGTCCCGGCCCGGCCTGCTATGGCCGGGGCGGCGAACTTCCGACCGTCAGCGATGCCAACATGGCGCTCGGCCGTCTCAATCAGAAGACGCTGCTCGACGGCCGCATGCCGGTCTATCCCGAGCGTGCACGCGTCGCGCTTGAAAAGCATCTCTGCCAGCCGCTCGGCATCGATCTCGAACGCGCCGCGTCGGGCGTCCTTGAGATCGTCAACGTCAACATGATGGGCGCGGTCCGCGTCATCTCGGTCGAGCAGGGCGAAGATCCGCGCACTTACGCGCTGATGCCGTTCGGCGGGGCCGGACCGCTGCACGCCGCCGATGTGGCGCGCACGGTCGGCATGCCGACGGTGTTCGTGCCGCAGCGGCCGGGTCTGCTCTCGGCGATCGGCCTGCTGCATGCCGACGCACGCGGCGATTTCAGCGTCACGCGTCTGGTGCCGATGGTGCCCGGCTCTCTGGCCGGTCTGAAAGACGGCATCGAAGGGCTGCGCGAACGCGCCGAAGACTGGCTCAAGGCAGAGAAGCTCGACAAGGATCTCGCGATCCACGAGTGGCACGTCGACATGCGCTATTTCGGCCAGAACTCGGAACTGTCGACCGCGTTCAACCGCAACCTCACCGAAGCGGAGCTTGAGCGCCTGGCCGAAGTGTTCCACGGCATGCACGAGCAGAACTACGGCTACCGGATGCCCGAGCAGACCATCGAGGTGGTCAATCTCCGCCTCACGGTGATCGTGCGTCGCCCGGTGCCGCCGGCGTGGAAGCAGAGCGGTGGTGGTGAATCGATC
The DNA here is from genome assembly GCA_051958775.1 of Pseudolabrys sp. Taxonomy (GTDB): domain Bacteria; phylum Pseudomonadota; class Alphaproteobacteria; order Rhizobiales; family Xanthobacteraceae; genus Pseudolabrys. Next base: position 1,234 of record JBQCFU010000424.1, on the reverse strand, counting down.
GAGAAGGCGCTGATCGAGGTTCGTCCGGTCTGGTTTGCCGGGACGGGCTTCATCGACACCAAGGTTTATCGCCGCGAGAGCCTGCCGGCCGACGCGACACTGGCCGGCCCTGTTATTATCGAACAGATGGACACCACGACCGTCGTTCCTCCCCATTCCAAAGTCCGCATCGACCGGATCGGTAATATCTTCATCGATCTCGAACCCGTGCGTTGAAAGCGAGCCGTTCCATGAGCAACAAAGTCGATGCGATCACCGCGGAAGTCGTCGCGCGCCACCTGTACACGATCTCGGAAGAGATGGCGGCGGCGCTGATCCGCACGTCGTTCTCGCCGAACATCAAGGAGCGGGCCGACTGCTCCACTGCGATCTTCGATGCGGCCGGACGCGTCATCGCGCAGGCGCACCGGGTGCCGGTCCATCTCGGATCGATGATCGGAGCGGTCGACGCCATCAAGCAGCGTTTCGAAGAATCCGACATCCGTCCCGGCGACATGTTCGCCGCCAACGATCCGTATAATGGCGGCGGCACGCATCTTCCCGATATCAATATCGTCGCGCCGGTGTTCTGGCGTGGCAAGATCGTGGCCTATGTCGCCAACATCGCGCACCACTCGGATGTGGGCGGCATGGTTCCCGGCAGCGAAGCCGCGGTATGCCGTTCGATCTTCCAGGAAGGTTTGCGCATCCCGGCGGTGCGTCTCGTCCGCGAAGGCAAGATCAACCGCGATATCCAGGAAATCATCCTGCTCAATTCGCGCACGCCCGATGAGCGGCGTGGCGACCTCAACGCGCAGTTTGCTTCCAACTTCGCCGGCATCCGGTCGGTCGAGGCTCTGTTCGAGCGTTACGGCGAAAAGACCGAGGCGACGATTGCCGCCTTCCTCGACTTCACGCGTGCGCGTTTCGAAGCGGCGATCGGCAAGATCCCGAACGGCGTCTACGAGTCGGAAGACTTCCTCGATGGTGACAATGAAGGGGAGAAGGCGCGCATCGCCCTGAAATTGACCGTGCAGGACAAGCGCATGGTGTTCGATTTCACCGGCAGTGCGCCGCAGCTCACCTGGGCGCGCAACATTCCGCATCAGGCGCTGGTCGCGACCATCTGCACCGTCGCCAAGAGCATGCTCGATCCGGACGTGCCGGCCAACGCCGGCTATTTCGACACGATGGAAATCATCGCGCCGCGCGGTTGCGTCGTGCAGCCCGGCGATCCCGCGCCCCTCGGCGGCCG
>JBQCFU010000423.1:0-7637 GCA_051958775.1 Pseudolabrys sp. | reverse complement strand
CTACGACGTGCACGACCAGCACGGCACCCACATCATGGCCGTGACATCGACGATGATGCTCGGGACCCGCGAAAGCAAACCGGCATGAAATTCTTCGACGATCTGCGCGTCGGCGACCGGTTCGAAGTCGGCCAGTATCATTTCACCACCGAGAACATCAAATCCTTCGCGATGCGGTTCGATCCGCAGCCGTTTCATCTCGACGAAGCAGCGGCGGCGAAGTCGCATTTCGGCGCGCTGTGTGCGTCGGGCTGGCAGGTCACCATCGTCTGGATGCCGTTGATGGTGGCGTTTCGCAAGCGCCTGGTCGAGGAGATGCGCGCACGCGGCGAGACGCCGGCGCTGACCGGACCAGCGCCGGGCATTCGCGACATCAAATGGCTCAGGCCGGTTTTTCCCGGCGACACGATTACCTATGCGACCGAGATTACCGCCAAGCGGACGTCCGCGAGCCGACCGGAATGGGGTTTGGCGACGCTGCTCACCACCGGCGACAACCAGAACGGCGAGCGCGTGATTTCATTCGACAGCATTTCCTTCGTGCCGCGTCGGGTCTGATGCCGGGAGCCTGTCCATGACCGCGGTGATGCCGCAGACCGGGCTCGACGTGAAGCGCGACGAGCGCCGTGCCGCCGGCGTCGCGTTCGGCGCGCATGCGCTGCACGACGGCTACACCGACTTGATCTACGTGATGTTGCCGGTGTGGCAGGCCGAGTTCGGCCTCGGCTATGCGGCACTCGGCGTTTTGCGCGGGCTGTTTTCCGGCACCATGGCCGGCCTGCAAATCCCCGCGAGCTTTCTGGCCGAACGATGCGGCGCACCGGCCGTGCTGGCGCTCGGCACGCTGCTCACCGGCGGCGCCTATATGCTGGCCGGCTGGAGCGGCGGGCTCGTCATGCTCGCGGTGGCGTTGTTTCTCGGCGGCGCGGGATCGAGCACCCAGCATCCGCTGGCGTCGGAGTTGATCGCACAGGCTTTTTCCGGACTGCGTTCGCGCAAGGCGCTCGGCACCTACAATTTCGCCGGCGACATCGGCAAGATGGTGGTGCCGCTTCTGGCGTCGCTGCTACTGGTGGTGCTGCCGTGGCGCGAGGCGCTCGCCATTCTGGGCGGCTGCGGCATCATCGCGGCGGTGGCGATCTTCGTGCTGATGCCGCGCTATGCACCGGTGCATGCGACGCCGAAAAACACCAACGGCGGTCCGGCGCATGCAGCACGGCGCATCGCTTTTCCGGTGCTGACCTCGATCGGCGTGCTCGACAGCGCAACGCGCATGGCGTTCCTCACGTTTCTGCCGTTCGTGCTGACGGCGAAAGGCGCGACCTTGCCGACGATCGGCGCCGCGCTGACGTTGGTGTTCGCCGGCGGTGCGGTCGGCAAGCTCGCCTGCGCATTTCTCGGCGCGCGGATCGGCACCGTCGCCACGGTATGGCTGACGGAGATCGTTACCGCGCTCGGCATCGCAGCGCTGTTGCCGCTGCCGCTCGAGGGCGTGCTGGTGCTGCTGCCGGTCGTCGGCATCGCGCTCAATGGCACCTCGTCGGTTCTGTACGGTTCGGTGCCGGATCTGGTCGCGCCGGAAAAACGCGTGCGTGCGTTCGGGATTTTCTAAACCGGGACGATAGGCGCCGGCGCCGTCTCGCCTGCGGTGTTAGGCGCGCTCGGCGATCTGATGAGTGTGAATGTGTCGATGCTGTGCATCGCTGCGCTCGCTCTGCTGACCTTGCCGTTGATCACCTGGCTGCGAAGCGATCTCGCCGATCAACCGTAAGCGTCGCTGGATTTACAAACATGATTTGTGTCGGAGCGATGTAAATCGTGAGCCGGTTCCCTGTCATGTTCGGAACGCCTGTTGCGGGCGCGGCGTTAACTCGCCGACTTCCACCACATCAGGAGTTCCGTCATGACGTCTCAGGTCCGCCATTCTGTTCGCCTTGCCGCCGGCGCTTTCGTGCTGCTGGCAGGCACAGCGGCGGCTTCCGCCCAGACGACGGTCATCACCCGCGAACCGGTCGAAACCCGCACGGTGGTGACCCAGGGCGCGCCGCTGCAATTGTCGCCGGCGCAACGCACGGTGATCTACCGCACTGTGACGCGTGAGCGCGTGGCACCGGTGGCCCCGCCGACCGTGCGCTACGAGGTTGGTATGCGCGTGCCGGACACCGTGGAGTTGCAACCGGTGCCTGACACGGTCGTCACCGAGGTTCCCGCGATCCGGTCCTACAAGTACATGACTGTGAATAACCGGGTCTGGCTGGTCGATCCCGCCACGAGCCAGATTGTTGCCGAAGTTGACGAATAAAGAGTCAGACCTCCCGGCTGCCGCATAAAACGGCAGCCGGGGCCGCTTTTCTGCCATTAGACCAAAGTCGCCCAAAAAGGGTGTTTTTGGAGGAATTCCAACGGCTTCCCGTTTACCGTCAGACCGGCCATGCACCGGGGGCGGTAGATTTTTTTGCGGTGCAGCGCCATATTGGTGAGCGGAGGTTTTGACATGACCGCGATCAACTACCAGTCCCCCTCGGAACTGTTTCCCAGCCGCAGCCGCAAGTCCCGCCGCCCGATTGGCTACAAGCGGTTCCCGACCGCTGCCGAAGCGATTCGCTTCGCCATCGAGGAAATGCCGTCGGATGCGCTGCTCGGTGCCTACCTTGAAGTCGGTGAGCGTCGTTTCGATGGAAACGGCATCCGGCAGCTTTACGAAAGCTCCGAATATCCGCTGCCGCGCCGGGCGTCGAATTAACGACAACGGCGAAACGCGAACACAGGCCAGTTAACCCTCAACCGCTCTTAAGCATGACGAATGGCTCCGTCCGGAGCCATTTTCGTGTGGGGATTGCGCTGCACCGGAACGAACCGTTGGCGCGCGCGTTTGCGGGGGGAGAGCGACATTGCTACGGACGAAGACGAATATGACCGACAAGATTACTTTGGGCGGAATTGGTTATTTGCTGGCTGGCGTCACGGTGTTTGTCACCTTGATGGGCGCGATGGTGGTGATGGATTACACGTCAGGCCGCATGGACCTTGACGGAACGATGAAGTCCGCGACCACGCTCCGCCGCTAAAGCGCAACTCCTGAGCCTTTGAAGCGTTGTCGGAACGTCGGGTTCCGGAGAAACGCCATGGCACAGTTTTCCAGACAGCATGTGTGGCTCGCGACGGCTCTCGCGGCCGGCCTGATTGCAGTTTCAGCGGGCACCGCGCCGGCGGATAATTTCAATTCAGGCACCAATTCCTCGAGCGGCCAGATCAACACTGGCGGCGATACGAAGCTGCCTGCGATCGCGCCCGGAGAAACCGGTGGCGCGGCCAAACAAGCCAATCCCAGCGACACATCGACACCCACCAATGCGCCGCTGCCGACCTATCAGGAGGCAGAACGCGCGCTGATGGCGCCGGATTCGCCCGATCCGTCACCGGGGCGCAGCACGGATGCCGCCGCGAAGCCTCCCGCACAAACCGGCGCTTCCACGACCGGGCAAAGCACCGGCAGTGGCGCGCAGGCCGACACGGCCAAACAGATCGATCAGACGCCCGCGCACGAGCAAGGCAGCATGCAGGCGATCGGCGGCGCCATGGCGCCCGGCGCATCGGCCGCGGCAACGCCCGGCGCGGATGGCGGGCAAATGGGCCAGGGCGGTTCGCCGGCCGCATCGGCTGCCAGCATCGCCGCTGCGAAGAACGGGCCGATCGGCGCGACCACGCAGACGGCGCCGTCACTCGTGTCGGAGCGGAATCGCACTCTCGACCGTGTCCCGATCCTGGCGATGCCGATCCGGCTCGACGACGCGGCTCAGCAGAAAATCCGCGCCGCCGCCAAGGAGCTTGGCGAGCCGGTGCAATTCAACGGCGCGCCGGCGTCGGCGATTCCCGCGGAGATCGCCTTCACGGCGATGCGCGACCTGCCGGCGGATATCGGCCAGGCCTTGCCGCTGCTCCAGGGGCGCAAGCTGATCCGCACCGGGGACAAGATCCTGATCGTCAATCCGCGCACCCGCGTGGTGGTCGGAGAAGTCTCCATCTGACGCGGCCGGCGCCCGGACGCGAAAACGTTCACGTTTTTCCAAACGGCGCTCTAGACTTGCGCCACGATGATTCATGCCCGCTTCATTGCCGCCGCCATCCTGATGACATTTGCCACAGTCGCCGAAGCAGCCTCGCAGCGCCCGGCCACGCTTCCGCGGGGTTTTGTCGACGTCGCGACGGTCATTCCCGACGTGGTGGCCGATCTGCGTTATGCCGGCGAGAACAACTTCGTCGGCGCCCGGATCGACGGCTATCGCGCCGCGCGCTGCATCCTGACCCGTCAGGCGGCCGAAGCGCTGGCTGCCGTGCAAAAGGATCTGGCCGAGCGCGGGCTCGGCCTCAAACTGTTCGACTGCTACCGGCCGAAGCGCGCCGTTGCACATTTCGCGCGTTGGGCACGCGATCTCAAGGCGACCGCCACCAAGTCGCAATATTATCCGGCGGTCGACAAGCGGCATCTGTTCACGGAAGGCTACATTGCGCACCGCTCGGGCCATTCGCGCGGCTCGACGGTCGATCTGACGCTGGTGCGGCTCTCGAACCACGTCGAGCTGGATATGGGCACGCCGTTCGACTTCTTCTCGCCGAAGTCCTGGCCATCGAACACCTCCATCACGCCCGATCAGCAATTCAACCGGCGTCTGCTGTTCGAGGCGATGACGCGACGCGGCTTCCGCGACTACGACAAGGAATGGTGGCACTTCACGCTTGCCAACGAACCGTTTCCGAAAACCTATTTTGATTTCGTGATCGAATAGCCGTTGTCGCAGTAGACGACATGAAAACGGCCGGACCTCGGGTCCGGCCGTGTGCGGTTCTGTGGTGTCGTACGGTTCAGTTGTCGTGATCGCGGTTGGAGGGCTGCGCCTTCCACTGCGTCATGCTCTCGGCGATGATTTTCATCGCCGTCATCGCCGCCGCATTGAGGCTGGCATAGCCCGCGATCTCGCGCGACACGCGCTCACCCTCGCTGCGCAGCATGTCGCGCACGCTTTGCAGTTCGAGGATCACCTTGTCGATTTCTTCCATCGAGCCGCCGGACACGCGGCGAATCAGTTCGTTGATGTCCTGGTTGTGCTGAGCGTTCACCGGTGCACCTTGTGTTCCGGCGAGCGGAGTCGCTCCCGGCAGGCCGCCCTGACGCGGCGGCGCACTGCGTTGTTCCTCGCGCAGGCGGCGGGGCGCAAACTGGTCGCGACGCACGAATTCGCGGATATCGCTTTCGACTTTCGCCGCGGCATCCTCCGCCGGGTCGATATCCTTGCGATCTCCTCTGATCACCGTCGCCATATAGGTCTCCTTATTGTTGCCTGGGCGCAGACTGTGCGCGTCATCCTATGGCGACACGGAACTGTGACCATTCCGCGATCAGGACCGGTGCGATTTTAATTTTCTGCTTCAGAATCAAAGTTCCATGAATGATGGTTCATATTTCCAATATTTTTCAACGAGATAGCGGCCATTCATGAACCGATCGCGCTTTGCGACGTTGATGGCGCGCAAGACTTCATTCCGAGGAGAGCACAATATGAAGACGATTATTTTGGGTGCGCTGGCTGCTGCGACCATGGCCGTCGCCATTCCTGCGAGCATGCAGCAGGCCGATGCGCAACCGGTGGTCCGTGAAAGGGTCGTGGTGAAGCACGGCATGAACCGGCATCACCGCTGCTTCACCGAGCGCGTCCGCGTGCACCGCCCGGGTGGCCGCGTGATCATCAAGACGCGGCGTGTTTGCCGCTGAGCTTTAGCAGACAAACAAATTGCAACGGACGGCCTCGCTTCGGCGAGGCCGTTTCGTTTGCGGCTTTGACAGTCAGTCATCACGCAGGCGAGATGGGTGTCGGCGATTCGATGCGCGGTCGCCAGCGGAGCACTCTTCATGCGACTGTCGAAAGCGATGCTGATGATCGGCTTTGCCGCCGCGGTCATTGTCGTGCCGGCGCTCGCGCACGCACAAGCGATCACCCGCGGTCGCGCCATCGTCGACCGGCCGAAGCGGGCGGCGCCGACGCAGCAGTGCCGCATCATCAACGTGCCGGTGACGCAGCCGAACGGCAGCGTGGTGATGCAGCCGCGCCAAATCTGCGGCTGACGCTAGGCCACCTGCGAGAGATCGAATTCGCGGCCCAGAGCCTGCTCTGCCGCATCGAGCGTATCGAACAGCACGCGGACACTGCGCAGTTGACCGTTTTCCGCGCTGGCGAACTGCGCCATCCGTACGGTGAGGGTGCGGCCGCTGCGGTGGTCCCGCGCGGTGAGGCGCACCAGCGCCGCGGAGTCGCTGCCGTCGAACAGTACCCGCTCCGGCTCGCAGCGGGCGAGGGTGCATGCGGCCGCGAGTTCGCCGATCGTGGCGAGCACCGCCGCCTTGCCTTTGCGCTGGCCCATGAACGGAAACAGGTCGATCGGCCCATACATCACCCATTCGACGTCGGGGTGCAGAAACGGTTCGATCGGTTCGGTGTTGCGCGTCGCCAAAGCGTCGCACAACGCGCGGGAAAACCCGCGCAGAATGTCTGCGGTCACGATTGAATTCCAATTCCCTGGCTGGGGCGGCCCTGCCATCCAGGCGTCAACCCGCCGGATCAGCCGCGCTCGGCAAAACAGGCGCGGAGCACCTGTATATTTTGACGTATAATAGCCCTGTCCCGCATCGCGGGGTAGCCGGTACTCCGCATGGCTGCAATTCCTGTGGCTACACCGCGATCCGGCGGGACGCCGATGCAACCGGTTCCGACACTCCGCGTTGCCTTGATGTTCAAGAGCTTGGGCTGGGATCCTGCGGGAGGCGCTCATGGATCAACTGACAGACCGATATCTCACCCTGTTTTCCTATCGTCCGCGAATCGGCCGGGCTTTGCCGATCGTCGCGGCCGCCATGCTGGGCCTTGTTGCCGGCCTCGCATCGACGACACTGCCGGCGCGCGCCGACACGGTGCCGCGCTACGACGTGCAGCGCGCCTGCAAGGGTGCCGCGGAATCCGCGGTCGCGCCCGGCCGCACCAGCAAGAGCTGCGAGGAGGACGAGGCCAATGCCCGCGACGCGCTCGACAAGCAGTGGAATGAATTTCCCGGCGCGGATCGTGCACGCTGCGTCCGCGCCTCGAGCCTCGGCGGCCCGGCGAGCTATGTCGACCTGCTGACCTGTCTCGACATGGCGAAATCGGTGCGTGCGCTGCCGAAGGACCGGCAGGATCCGCTCGGCGTTCCGCCAGCGTCGCGCTGAGCGCATAGTCGCTCCGGCCTGACTGCGGCGCGCGCCCGCGCGCGATCGTGTATAAGCCGCGCATCGTCGTTCGATGCGAAAGGCTTATACGAAAGGTTTGGCCGTGACCGTTTCTCCCGCTGTCTTGAAAGATCTTGCGCCCACCGGCCGCCTGCGCGCCGCCAACCACCACGGGACCCCCGTGCTCGCCCAGAACCACGCCGACGGCACGCTCGGCGGCGTCACCGTTGCGCTCGCCCGCGAACTCGGCAAGCGGCTCGATGTGCCGGTCGATCTCATTCCGTTTGATGCGGCCGGCAAGGTGTTCGCGGCTATTCCGGAGAAAGCCTGGGACATTGCATTCCTCGCCATCGAGCCGGTGCGCGCCGCCGAGATCGAGTTC
>JBQCFU010000422.1:0-3262 GCA_051958775.1 Pseudolabrys sp. | reverse complement strand
ATGCGCGCCACGATCAGCCAGCCGATGGTCGGTGCCGCCATCGCCGCGAAGCTGGCGATACAGGCGAGCGTGATGCCCCCGAGGATCACCGGCCGCCGTCCGAAGCGATCCGACAGAGGCCCGAGCAGCAACTGTCCGGCGGCGAGGCTCAGAAGAAAGAGCGACAGCGTCAGTTGCACCGTCGCCGCATCGGTATCGAAGCGGTTGACGAGCTGCGGGATCGCCGGGACGAAAATGTTGAGTGCGACCGGCCCGGTCGCGGTGAGCGCGACCAGCAGGAAGAGGAACCGCTTGCGCGGAGGTGCAGCCGCCGGAACTGAATCGGTCATAAGTTGTGCCCGAGCGGCTCCGTAGCAGCAGCAAGCCAGGCGCGCGTGTCTGCGTCGACTTGCGGCGAGAGGGTGTCGCGTACCCGTGCGTGGTAGCGGTCGATCCACTCGCGTTCGCCGGCTGACAGCATGGCCGGATCGATCAAGCGGCGATCGATCGGCGCCAATGTCAGCGTCTCGAAGGCATCCAGCGTCTTTTCCGCGCCCGCGGGTTGAGGTCCGGCGACGACCAGCACAAGATTTTCGATCCGGATGCCGTAAGCGCCGGTTTTGTAATAGCCCGGCTCGTTCGACAGGATCATGCCGCGCTCCAGCGGAACGGTGCCGAGCTTGGAAATGCGGGCAGGGCCTTCGTGCACCGATAGATAGCTGCCGACGCCATGGCCGGTGCCGTGATCGAAATCGAGTCCGGCCTGCCACAGCGGCAGTCGTGCCAGTGTGTCGAGCTGTGCGCCGGTGGTGCCGCGCGGAAACACCGCGGTGGCGATGCCGATATGCCCACGCAGCACGCGGGTGAAACGGTCGCGCATTTCGGCGCTCGGCGTCCCGACCACGATCGTGCGCGTTACGTCGGTGGTGCCGTCTTCGTATTGCGCGCCGGAATCGATCAGGAACAGCTCGTTCAGACCGATCTTGCGATTGGTGGCGTTGGTGACGCGGTAATGCACGATCGCGCCGTTCGGTCCCGCGCCGGAAATGGTCGGGAACGAGACGTCTTTCAGAACGCCAGTCTCGCGGCGGAAGCTTTCCAGCGCGGCGACGGCGTCGATCTCGGTGAGCTGGCCGCGCGGCGCCTCGCGATCGAACCAGGCAAGGAAGCGTACCAGTGCGGCGCCATCGCGATGATGCGCCGTACGGCTGCCGGCAATTTCGGTGTCGTTCTTCACCGCCTTCATTGCCGTCACCGGATCTGCGGCGCGGCTCACGTCCGCGTCGGCGGCTTCGAGGCGGCGCGTCAGCGCATCGGCGCCGGTGCCGCGGTCGAGCTGCACGGCGCGGCCCTTGAGCGCGTCGAGGTCGGCAAGGAAAGAGGCTGGCTCGCGCACGTCGGCGAGATCTTCGAGTGCCGCGCGGGTGCGGTTGTCGAGCTTGCCGGCGGCAACATAAAGCGTCGGCCGTCCGTTTGCCGGCACCAAGGCGAAAGCCAGCGGCAGCGGCGTGTGCGCGACATCGCTGCCGCGGATGTTGAAGGTCCACGCCACATTATGCGGGTCGGACATCACCAGCGTGTCGATCCGCAGTTCTGCGAGCGTCTTGCGCAGCCGCGTGAGTTTGTCAGCGGCGGATTCGCCGGCATAGCGCAGGTCATGCAGATGCACGGCGCCGCTCGGCTCGGCCGGACGATCGGCCCAGACACTGTCGATTGGATTGCTGTCGAGCGGTACCAGCGATGCACCGACTGCGGCACAAGCCTTGCCGAGCGCGTCGACCGCTTCGCTGGTGTGCAGCCAGGGGTCGTAGCCGAGCTTGGCGCCATTGCGCAGATGCGTGCGCAGCCATTGGCTTGGCGGCTGCTCTACCAGATGCGCGATCTCGAACACGCCGATGTCGGTCTGTTCCGGTGCCTGCACCTGATAGCGGCCGTCGACGAACAGCGCGGCGCGATCAAGAAGCACGATCGCAGCGCCCGCCGAACCGGTGAAACCCGTCAGCCAGGCGAGGCGTTCGTCGGACGGTGCGACATATTCGTTCTGCTGACGGTCCGCGCGCGGAACAATAAAACCGTCAACCCCGCGCCGTTGCAGCTCAGCACGCAAGGCGGCGACGCGCGGTGCCACTTGTGCACGGGCGCTGACGTCATCGAATGTCTGGAAGCGCGCTTCGAACATGAGTCGCACCATAGGGATTGCCCGAAACCGCGGCAAACACTGCGGTCATGCGCCTGTTGCATCAACGTCATGCAACTTGCCGACGCGCCAGGCAGTCATTTGCCGATGCGTTAAGCGCCGTTAACCGCGCATGCGAAACTGCAGACCTGCCCTTGCAAGGCCGTCGGTGGTCTTTTGCTGCAATGCAACATAGGTTGATTTTCGCAAGTCAGGGGAGATGCCGGGAGTGTCGTCAACCCTCCAGACATGAAGGAGACACGCCATGGTTCTGAGTTTTATCGCCCGTCTTTATCGCCGCTTCCTCGAGGCGCAGAAGCGCCGCGCCGAGCGGGAAATCGCCATGCATCAGCATCTGTTGCCGCACGATCTGGAAATGTACGGCAACCGGCTGATCAGCCGCAGTGAAGACGCGTTGCCGTTCGGCCGCTAAGCGAACGGTTATCTCCGATCATCCGCGGTCCCCGGGACCGCGGAGAGATCGCGGCTTGTGCGCCAGCGGTTTGCGCATCAGCAGCGTCATCCACTGGTCGAGCGGAAAGCGGCGCTCCAGCACCAGCCCGCGAGCCCGATAGGCGGCAAGCGCCGCATGGGCATGGACCGGTAGCAATCCCGACAGCACCACATAGCCGCCGGGCGCCAGCAGCGCTGCGAGCGGTGTCGCCATCCGCACCAGCGGACCCAGCAGAATATTCGCGAAGATCAGATCGTACGGGGCGCCGTTGCCGATCCGTGCATCGTCTACGCCGGCGGCGCGGAGTGCCGTAACCGAGGCGGCTGCGCGGTTGAGCGTGGCATTGGCGCGCGCGGCGACGACCGCGACCGGATCGATGTCCGATGCGACGACGCCGATGTGCCAGCGGCGTGCCGCGGCGATGGCGAGCACGCCGGTGCCGGTCCCGACATCGAGCACGCGTTCCGGTTTGAAATGACGGGCGAGCGCGTCGAGCGCCAGCAGGCAGCCGCGAGTGGTGCCGTGGTGGCCGGTCCCGAATGCGAGCGCGGCCTCAATCTCCAGACCGATGCGATTGCTGCTGACGCCGGCGCGATCGTGCGAGCCGTGGACCCGGAAACGACCGGCATCCACCGGGGTGAGGCCGGCGAGGC
>JBQCFU010000421.1:0-2482 GCA_051958775.1 Pseudolabrys sp. | reverse complement strand
TGACGATTATCCCGGCACCTAAGCTCGTCACACTTACGAAATGACGTATGTTCCCGGACCAACCAGCTCCGACACATCGACCTTGCGACTTGAGAGACCCTGCTCGAACGAATACTGCGTGAGCGCCTCGATCTCGTGCAGACTCTCTTTCACGCCGTATCGCCAGAAATCCTTGCCCATCAGGGCTTCCGTCTCGACGGTCTCGGAAACCAGCCACGGCAGTGTGACGAGCAGCGCGTTGATGTCGTGCAGATCGGCCGTGGCGATCGCCTTCGCCTGGTTGAAAGCCTTGAACAGGCTGGCCGGCATCCACGGATACTTTTCAACGAGGCTCTTCCGGATGCCCATCAGATGCATGATCGGAAACATGCGGGTCTTCTTGTAGTATTCCTTCTCGACCTGACGCACATCGGGAAACAACCGCTTGATGTGGGGTTCGCCGGCGAGGAAGCTCGACGGAGCGCGCGCCGTGAACAGCGCGTCGAGTTCGCCCGCCCTGAGCATGTCGACGAGAGTACGATCCTCCGGGATCGACTGGAGATCGATGCCCGGTATCGGCTTGAGCGGCGTCCGCTCCTTGCGACCGGCCTGCTCCTGGCCGCCCTGCCGCCACTGCACTTCCTTGGGATGAACACCGTATTCATGCTCGAGAATGCCGCGCTGCCAGACCACCGCCGTGATCTGATATTCAGGCAAACCGATGCGCTTGCCGCGCAGATCCTCGGGCTTTTCGATGCCACTGTCGGTGCGGACATACATGCCGGAGTGGCGGAACACGCGCGACACGAACGCCGGGATGCCGACATAAGGCGCGGTGCCGTCGGCAATCGTGCGGATATAGCTGCTGAACGAAATCTCGCAGACGTCGAATTCCTGATTGTGGAACGCGCGGTAGAAAATCTCTTCCGGATAGAGCGGCAAGTAAGTGATGTCGCACCCCTCGACCGGGACGCGCCCTTCGCGCAGCGCTCGCGTCCGATCATAATTTCCGCAAGCAATCGTAATCGGAACGTTCGAGACCATGATATTTACCGCTCTGTGGACCACTGTCCGAAGAATGCGTAATATACTACGCACTTGTCAATCGCATTGTTCAGGCAACGGCGGACGGAATCCGGTTACGGTTTTGACAACGGGCCGATAACCGCGCAGAAGCGAAGCTCGAATTCACGGAGGCGGGCGGCTCAGGTGGCACAGAAGAAGATCGACCAAACTGCTGGGAATAAAGCACTTTGGGGGCGCGCTGGTTTCTTGATCAGACGCCTTCACCAGATCACCGTCGCGTCTTTCCTCGCCGAATTTCAGGACTGGGGATTAACCCCCAACCAATGGGGCGTTCTCACCGTGGCAGCCGCCGCCCCCGGCATGAGTCACACCGACATCGCGGCGCAGTGCGGCATCGATCGCGTCAATGTCAGAGACATTGTTTTTCGATTGGAAGAAAAGGGTCTGATGACCCAGAAGCGCAGCCCGGAAGACCGCCGGCAGAGCTGCACCTTCATCACCAAGCAGGGTCAGCTGCTGCTCGACACCCTCGGGCCGAAGGTCCGCCACGCCCACGACATGGTCTTGAGTCCGCTCAATCCGACCGAAAAAGAAACGTTTTTGACGCTGCTGCGCCGTCTCGTCGCCGACAACAATGGCGTGACCCGAGCCCCTACTCTGGCCCAAGACGACGCCGCATCCGGAGCAGCCAAGACGATTCCGCTCCCGGCACGGCGCCCACCCGGAAGAACGCGCCGACCGTCAGATCTGCCGGCAGGGAAAGCGCGGTTGCGAGCGCGACCCAAATAACGTAGTATACGACGCAATAGGAAACCAACGGCCTGTAGAGCCGAGACGGATGAAGCCCTCACCTTTTGCGTATCACGATCCTGCGTCGCTGGAGGAAGTTCTGGCACTCTTGACGGAGGCCGGCGACGATGGCCGTGTCCTGGCCGGCGGACAGAGCCTCGTCCCCCTTCTCAATTTCCGGATGGCGCGCCCATCCGTGTTGATCGATCTCAACCGCTGTGCCGCACTTGATTATATCCGGCGAGAGGGCAACGAGATCGCGATCGGCGCAATGACGCGGCAATGGGATGCAGAGCATTCCGACATTGTCGCGACACACTGCCCCCTGCTTCCCGCCGCTCTTGTGTATATGGGCCATGCCGCCATCCGAAATCGCGGAACGGTAGGCGGGAGCCTCGCCCATGCCGACCCGAGCGCCGAACTTCCGGCCGTCGCCATGGCCATGAATGCGAGCATCGTTCTGCAAAGCATCAATGGACGGCGCACGCTGACGCCCGACGACTTCTTTCTCGATAGTCTGGTGACGGCGATCGAGCCCGGTGAAGTTCTGGTGGAAGCACGCTTTCCGGTTCACAAGCAGAGCCAGCGAACTGCATTTATCGAATCCGGTGTTCGCCGCGCGGATCTGGCGATTGCCGGGATCGCGGCTCACGTTGACGTCGATGCCTCAGGCACCTGCACCGCAGCT
>JBQCFU010000420.1:0-9654 GCA_051958775.1 Pseudolabrys sp. | reverse complement strand
TGCCGGCGTGCCTAGACTGAACCGGGGGCTGAGCCACGACGGCACGTGCCGCACCGTGGATCCGGCCAATGTCACGGACGAACCGGATTTCACGGGAGATACATGCCAATGTCTTGTCATATGCGCCGTCAACTGCGCGGTTTTGCGCTCGCCACCGCTACCGCCCTCCTGCTTGGTCCCGGCCTGGCCCGTGCCGACGATCCGGTCGGGCGCTATGACGTCGAAGCCACCAATCCCGGCGGCAGCTCGGCCTACACCGGCTCCGTGACGGTCGAGAAGACCGGCGAGACCTATCGTGTGGTCTGGGTGGTTGGCAGCACCCGCTACATCGGCACCGGCATCGGCAACGAGAAATTCATCTCGGTTTCCTACCGCTCGGGCGATCAGACAGGCCTCGCCCTCTATGGCGAGGATGGCGATGACTGGGTCGGCGTCTGGACCTATGCCGGCGGCACCAAGGTCGGCGCCGAGCGCTGGCGACGGCGCTGAGGGGATCCCGACGGCGGGCATTGTTGCCCGCTTACAACCTGCCCCAATATCGTCACGCGAATTAACCAAACGCTAACCATGAACCGGGCAAAAATTGCCTGGGGTGGGGTGTTTCATTGTCGATTCCCGGGTGCCGGCATCAGCAGGCGCCCTCTCACGTAGTCATTTCATGTCCAAGGCATCCCCGGATTTTCACGATCCGGGGCATGGGGTCTCCCGGCAATCATGAGCGACGTCACGGCTGGACCGGCTGGCGGGGGCCTCAAGCTCCCCGCAATGGGCGAATTGAGCGCGTTGCTCAAGCGCGGCGATCTCGCGCTCGCCATCGGCGTTCTGACCATCCTCGTGGTCCTGATCCTGCCGCTGCCGCCGCTGCTGCTCGACGTCGCACTGGCCATCTCGATCATCCTATCCGTACTGATCCTGATGACGGCGCTGTTCATCCATACGCCGCTGGAATTCTCCGCATTTCCGACGGTGTTGCTGATTTCAACGATGCTGCGGTTGTCGCTCAACCTCGCATCGACCCGCCTCATTCTGTCGCACGGTCACGAAGGCAGTTCGGCTGCCGGCCACGTCATCGAGGCGTTCGGCAACTTCGTGATGGGCGGCAACTTCGTGATCGGCCTGATCGTGTTCTCGATCCTGGTGATCGTGAACTTCGTGGTCATCACCAAAGGTTCCGGCCGTATCGCCGAGGTCGCGGCGCGCTTCCACCTCGACGCCATGCCGGGCAAGCAGATGGCGATTGACGCCGACCTGTCCGCCGGGCTGATCGACGAAACCGAGGCGCGGCGACGGCGCAAGATCCTCGAGGACGAAGGCGGCTTCTTCGGTGCCATGGACGGCGCCTCGACGTTCGTGCGCGGCGACGCCATCGCCGGCCTCCTGATCGTCTTCATCAACATCATCGGCGGCATGATCATCGGCATCGTGCAGCAAAATCTGAGCTTCGGCGACGCCTTGCGCTCCTACACGCTGCTGACGGTCGGCGACGGTCTGGTGACGCAAATTCCGGCGCTGATCGTATCCACCGGCGCGGGCCTGCTTGTGTCCAAGGCCGGCGTCTCGGGCGCCGCCGACAAGGCGCTGTTCAAGC
Organism: Pseudolabrys sp.; assembly: GCA_051958775.1. Taxonomy (GTDB): domain Bacteria; phylum Pseudomonadota; class Alphaproteobacteria; order Rhizobiales; family Xanthobacteraceae; genus Pseudolabrys. Next base: position 8,066 of record JBQCFU010000420.1, on the reverse strand, counting down.
AGTTTTCCGGCTATCCGCAGGCGCTCGGCATGGCCGGCGGCGTCATGCTGGTGATGGCGCTGCTGCCCGGCATTCCGATGCTGCCGTTCCTCGGGCTCGGCGGCGGTGCGTGCGCCCTCGCCTACACCATGAGCAAGCGGGTCAAGGCCGAAGCGGAAACCGAGGCGACCGCTGCCGACGCCAAATCCGCGGCTGCGGCCGCGCCGGCCGAAGAACCGATCTCCGCCGCGCTGAAGATCGACGATCTCAAGATCGAGATCGGTTATGCCCTGCTGCCGCTGATCAATGCGCCGGACGGCAACGACCGCCTCACCGAGCAGATCAAGGCGCTGCGCCGCTCGCTCGCCATCGAGATGGGCTTTGTGATGCCGGCGGTGCGCATCCTCGACAACGTCCAGCTCGATCCGAATACCTATTCGATCAAGATCAAGGAAGTCGAAGCCGGCTCCGGCCAGATCTGGCCCGGCCAGTTCATGGTCATGGACCCGGCCGGCGGTCAGGTGCTGCTGCCGGGCACGCACACCACCGAGCCGACCTTCGGCCTGCCGGCGACCTGGATCGACGCGAACCACAAGGAAGAAGCATCGATCAAGGGTTACACCGTGGTTGATGCCGCCACCGTGCTGTCGACACATCTCACCGAACTGCTCAAGTCGAACATGTCGGAGCTGCTGTCGTACGGCGAGGTGCAGAAGCTCACCAAGGAATTGCCGAAAGAACAGGGCGAGCTGCTCAAGGACATCGTCCCGTCGCTCATCACCATGTCCGGCATCCAGCGCGTGTTGCAGACGCTGCTCGCCGAGCGCGTCTCGATCCGCGATCTCTCGACGATCCTCGAAGGGATCGCCGATGCGCTGGCGATCACGCGCAATCCGACCTCGATCGCCGAGCATGTGCGCGTGCGGCTCGCGCGCCAGATCTGCGCCCAGTACACGACGCCGTCCGGCTATCTGCCGCTGATCGCGCTGTCGGCGAAATGGGAGCAGCACTTCGCCGACTCCATCGTCGGCCAGGGCGACGAGCGTCACTTGGCGATGCAGCCGTCGCGGCTGTCGGAATTCATCACCGTCGTGCGCGAGAGATTCGAAGCGGCAGCGCGCGAAGGCGAAGCACCGGTTCTCGTTTCCTCGTCCGCGATCCGGCCGTTCGTGCGCGGTATCGTCGAACGCTTCCGGGCGCAGACCCCGGTGGTCGGCCAGGCGGAGATCCATCCGCGCGCCCGGCTCAAGACGATTTCAAGTATCTGAAAAATCTAGAATTTCGAGCGCGCTCGCGCGGTTCTCACGGTTCGTTGAAAGCCACTTGGGAACCTAGGGGTGTGTCCCCACGTTTGGTTCATGACAGCTGAACCGAAGCTCCGGTTGTTGCGACCAAGAGTTAGCACACGGGAGGACGTCGCGATGAATTCTTCGCTCTACACCGCCGATCGTACGACCCATCTCAAGATCGTTGTGGTCGCGCTTGTGGCTGCCACTCTGGTGGCCGGCGTCGGCATCGCCGCGCGCGATGTCGATCTCGGGACCGATGTGCTGGTGTCGCAGCAGGCGCAGGGCCCCGCCCTGAAGGCCGGCGCGCCCGTAAACTATTCGACCAGCGGAACCACGGTGATCCGCTGACGTTTCTAGAGTCCGATTTCCGTCTTTTACCTCCCTCCTTAACGCCCGGCTTTGCCGGGCGCTTTTTTTGATATGAGGAGACGGGGCAGAACGAAGGTCTGTCAGGCGCGTGCGGCGTGGAAACGCATCGCGCCGATGGCGTCGAGTTCGGCCTGTTCGCGGGTGTTGGCCTCCGCCAGTTCACGGGCCTGGTCGCGCTGGTCGAGCATCTCGACCTTCTTCAATTCCTCGAACGCTTCGGCCAGCGCGGACTTGGCATCCTCGAGCTGGATGCGCAGTTCGTCGGTCGAACGCTTGAGGTTTTCCCGCCGGGTCGCCGCCGCCTTCGCATAGGTCGGATAGGCGAAATGCGACGGATCATGGATGTTGGCGCGGTCCTGCTCGGTCCTGATCTCACGCTCGAGATCGCCGGCCATCCGGTCGAAATCGGCGATCATGGATTCGATCTGGGCGACCTTGCGCCGCTTCTCGTCGACGGCGAATTTCTTCAGCCGGATAAGGGTTTCGCGTGACTTCATCGACTCATACTCCCCCGAAGTCTCATGCCCGAACGACCGGCGACGAGGCAAAGCCCCGCCGGACCGGTCCACTCAGGCGCCCAATCTAGGCGCACTAACGTTAGTTTTCGGTTTCCAAAGGGAGTCGCTTTTGGCCTATGGCCAATCACGGTGCGGGAATACCTGCGGCCATGATCTGCTCCAGTTGGGCATATCCGTCGGCCATGGTGGTCGCCTCGCCTTTCCCCTGCTTTAAAAAGGCTTCCAGGGGCTTATTGAAGCCGATGGCTTCGTCGACCTCGGCGCTGGACCCGGGCCGATAGGCGCCGAGCCGGATCAGCTCTTCCATATCGGAATAGGTCGACATCACTGGTTTGGCTCGCATGACCACCGGCAGATAGGCCGGGTCGCAGGCGCGCGGCATGGTGCGGGAGACTGATTTGAGGATGTTGACCGCCGGATAGCGCCCGCGCTCGGCGATGGCGCGCTCCATGACAATGTGACCGTCGAGGATGCCGCGCACGGCGTCGGCAACCGGCTCATTGTGATCGTCGCCGTCGACCAGCACGCTGAAAATCCCGGTGATGGTGCCGCCGCCCTGCGGTCCCGGCCCGGCCCGCTCCAGCAGCCGCGGCAATTCGGTGAACACGGTCGGCGTGTAGCCTTTCGCCGTCGGCGGCTCGCCCGTGGACAGGCCGATCTCGCGCTGCGCCATGGCAAAGCGCGTCACCGAGTCCATCATCACCAGCACGTCCTTGCCGGTGTCGCGGAAATATTCGCCGATTGACAAGGTGAGATAGGCCGCCTGCCGCCGCATCAAGGCTGGCTCGTCCGAGGTCGAGACCACGACGACCGAGCGCGCCAAGCCCTCCTCGCCGAGATCGTCCTGCAGAAACTCCTGCACCTCCCGACCGCGTTCGCCGATCAGGCCGATCACCGACACGTCGGCAGAAACATTGCGCGCCAGCATCGACATCAGCACCGACTTGCCGACACCGGACCCGGCGAAGATGCCCATGCGCTGTCCGCGGCACACGGTCAGGAAGGTATTGAGCGCGCGCACGCCAAGATCGAGCGGCGCGCCGACGCGGGCCCGCTTATGCGCAGCCGGTGGCGCATTTCGGAACGGATAAGGCGAAATACCCGGCGGCAGCGGCCCTTTGCCGTCAATCGGTTCGCCCATGGCATTGACGACCCGGCCAAGCCACCCTTCCGAGGGCCGCACGGTGCTCGCTGCGCTCGAGACGATGGCGCGGCAACCGCGGCGCACACCGTCGAGATCCGCGAACGGCATCAGCAGCGCATTCGAACCGGTGAAGCCGACGACCTCAGCGGGAATATTACGACCAGGCGCAGTTTCGATCGTCAGCCGCGCACCGACCGACATGGCATGAATCGGCCCTGCGACTTCAACCATCAGTCCGCGAACGGCGGCGACACGACCATAGGTTTCGCGGTCGTCGATATCGCGGATCTGTTCGGCGAGAGCTTTCATGTAACGACCGCCGCGAGACCGCCGCGATCTTCACATTCGCTTACCGTTACCAGCGCGGTCACCTCGTTAACCGCATGTTTACCCGCGTCGTTAAGAATTAGCTCACCGTTGAGGGACGACAGGCTTGCGCTTGCCCCGCCTGTTCCGAAGGGGCGAGTCATGAGAATCGGTTGAGGCCGTTTCTTAATGTGGATCATGAGCTACAGCGCGACGAGAAAACCGGGCTCTGGCAATATCTTACGGCGATTCGCCTTGAATTCGCCAGGAAATGCTTGCGCCGGAGAATCAGGTTTTGTTAACCATGCGCCGGTAGCGTCCGAATCGGTTTGTCCCAAAGCGTTTTTGAAGGCCGCCGCTGCGGCGTGCCGACCTTAAGCCAAGAACGGCGAGGAAGGGGACTGGCATGCGCGTTTTGCTGATTGAGGACGACAGCGCCACCGCTCAATCCATTGAGCTGATGCTGAAATCCGAGAGTTTCAACGTCTACACAACCGACCTCGGCGAGGAAGGCGTGGACCTTGGCAAACTCTATGACTACGACATCATCCTGCTCGACCTGAACCTCCCCGACATGTCGGGTTACGAGGTGCTGCGGGCACTCCGGGTTTCCAAGGTCAAGACGCCGATCCTGATCCTCTCCGGCCTCGCCGGAATCGAGGACAAGGTGCGCGGCCTCGGCTTTGGCGCCGACGACTACATGACCAAGCCGTTCCACAAGGACGAGCTGATCGCCCGCATCCACGCGATCGTGCGGCGGTCGAAGGGTCACGCCCAATCGGTCATCAATACCGGCGACCTGATCGTCAATCTCGATACCAAGACTGTCGAGGTGAACGGCGCCCGGGTGCACCTGACCGGCAAGGAATACCAGATGCTGGAGCTGCTCTCGCTCCGCAAGGGCACCACGCTGACCAAGGAGATGTTCCTCAATCATCTCTACGGCGGCATGGACGAGCCGGAACTCAAGATCATCGACGTGTTCATCTGCAAGCTGCGCAAGAAGCTGGCGAATGCGTCGAGCGGCAAGAACTATATCGAGACCGTCTGGGGCCGCGGCTATGTGCTGCGCGAGCCGTCCGACGACGAGGCACGCATTCCCGCCTGACGCGGCGGGGCATTCGCACCAGCGGGTTCCCTTCCCCGCGTTTGTTGCGTCTGCGTCATCTTGTCCGAGCCCTGTCGGCTCGTCCTCCCACCTCAAACCCCGCCGGAAACGGCGGGGTTTTTTGATGCCGCTCTCTGCGCGGCAATCCCCTCGCGCAAAATATCGATAAACAACGAAAGCGCGTGCGACGGTGTGCCCTTGCGCAGCATGATGCCGACCGCCGGCAATGGCGCCTCGATCTTCACCGGCAACCGCACGAGATCGCCGGCTTTCGCATAGGCGAGCGCCGCATCAGCCGTCATCACGCCGATCAGATCGGTATCCGCCGTGAGCGCATGATTGAGCCGGATCGACGTCGACTCCACCGCGGGCACGGGAGGCATCAGGCCCGCTGCCGCAAACTCCCGGTCGATAATGGCGCGGATCGGCGCACCCTCCTGCGGCAGGATCCAGGGATAATCGCCCAGTTCGCGGAACGTGACACGACGCCCCCGCGCCAGCGGATGCGACGGTCCGCAGACCACGCAGACCGGCAATTCCAATAACGGCACGTGCACGACGTCAATTTCCGCGGCGCGATGATGCAGCCGCCCGATCACGCAATCGAGTTCGCCGCGCAGGAGCGCACTCAACAGAAAAGTCCGGCTGCCCTCTTCGATCCGCACGCGGACCCCGGGCGCACGTCGCCGCAAGGTCAGCAGCGCACTCGGCAGGACACGCGCCTCGGCCACGGGCAGGACACCGATCCGGATGCGGCCGATCAGACCCGCCGCGATCGCGGCGATGGTCTTTTCGGTATCGGCGAGATCGTTGAGCATGGTGTCGGCGCCGGCGAGCAGCGCCTGGCCGCACTCCGTCAGGCTGACGCCGCGCTTGCTCCGCACGAACAGCGGCGTGCCGAACATGGATTCCAGCTCGGCGATGAGCTTGCTGACCGCCGGCTGTGTCAGGTGCACGTCCACGGCAGCCCGCTGCATGCTGCCGCTGCGTGCCACCGCCGCAAAGACGGAAAGATGCCGGGCGCGGAGATTGCCGATCGCCATTCCGATAGTCCTATTGGTTATCACAGCATAACAGAATGCAATTTTAAGTTATAGATCGCTTCCGCTAGCCTTCAGGCCGGATAGCAACGGAGACAGCCATGCGCGTCATTCTTCTCGGCACGGGAGCAGCCCTTCCCGACCCCGACCGTTGCCACACTTCGATCCTGATCACGCTGGCGAACGGCCGGCACTTCCTGCTCGACTGCGGCCACGGCGCGACGCGGCAACTGATGCGGGTCGACGTCAATCCGGCGGAGATCGAGCGCGTGCTGCTGACACATCTGCATCACGACCATGTCTGCGAACTGCCGTTCTTCGTGATTTCCGGCTGGATCCTCAGCCGTCCCGGTACGCTGCCGATCCATGGGCCGCGCGGCACGCAATCGCTGGTCGGCCATCTGTTCGAAGGCGGCGCATTCGACGCCGATATCCGCGCACGCGCCGCCTATCCCCTGCGGCAGCAGAACATTGCCGCGGTCCGTCCGCAGGTAAGCGAATACGATGTCGGCGTCGTCTATCGCGATGCCGACATCACCATCTCCGCCGACGCCGTCGACCACATTCCGCCGGAGGTGACGCCGTGCTTCGGCTTCCGCATCGAGGCGGAAGGCAAAGTCGTCGTGTTCTCCGGCGACACCAAGCCGTGCGAGGGCATCGCGCGACTGGCGCAGGGCGCCGATCTCCTGATCCACGAATGCACCTTTACCGAGGACTTCATCGAGCACCGGCGCAAATCCGCCGTCGGCACGTTTGCGCATACGTCTCCGTCCGACCTCGGCCGGCTTGCGGTGAGCGCCGGCGTCAAAAACCTGATCGCAACCCATATCGGGCACGTCGATTCCACGAGCCCCGTTCTCAAGCGCGCGGCCGGCAAGCATCTGCCGGTCGATCTGATGGGACCGCAACAGATCGACGCTTTCGTCGATCAGATTCGCTCCGTCTATCAAGGCCCGCTGCGCATCGCGCATGATCTCATGCGCATCGATCTCTAGTCCTGGAGGACGCCCGATGATCATGCTGTCGCGCCGGAATGCTTTGCTGCTCACCGCGGCAGCCGTACTCGCTCCAGCGATCGCACGTGCCGCGGACTATCCGACACGGCCGATCACCGTGATCGTGCCGACTGGCGGCGGTTCGGCGCCGGATTTGCTGGCCCGCACCATCGGGCAGCAACTGCTACCGAAACTGGGACAGCCTTTCGTCATCGAAAACCGCCCCGGTGCCGCTGGCATGCTGGGGGCTACAACGGTGGCGCGATCGTCTCCGGATGGCTACACGCTGCTGCTGGCGTGGGACGGCATGATGGCGATCAATCCCTCGCTCTATCGGCGCATGAATTATGATCCGCAAAAGGATTTTCTGCCGATCGCATCTCTGGGGCGCGTCGAATTCGTGCTCGTCGCGCATCCGTCATTCGCACCGAATTCGTTGACCGAATTCATTGCGCTCGCGAAGTCCAAACCTGGCAAGATCGATTACGCGTCCGCCGGCATCGGCGAAGTCCATCACATCGCGATGGAAGCGCTCGCGGCTCAAGCCGGCATCCAGTTGTCGCATGTCCCGTATAAGGGCGGCCCCGCGGAACTGAACGACATTCTCGGTGGGCATGTTCCGCTCGGATTTATCGGCCTCACACCGGCGCTACCGCTTCTGAAAAGCGGTCAACTGAAAGCCATCGCGGTCCTGGGTCAGCAGCGGTCCCGCCATCTTCCGAACGTACCGACTGTCGCAGAAACCCTGCCCGACTACAGCATTGAAGGCTCATGGCTGGGATTGTTCGCTCCCGCCGGCACGCCCCAACCAGTGGTGCAGCGTCTGAATTCGGACATCATTGAGATCACCAAGAAACAGGAATTCGCCGAATTCTTGACGGCTCAAGGCATGATCCCGATGCACCTCGACGTTGCACAATTCAGTCAATTGATTAGCGACGATACGAAGCGGTTTCACGGCATCATCAGCAAGCTCGGTATTCACATCGAATAACGCGATCGGGATCAATCAAGATGCACAAGATCGAGATACCCGGCTACGCGCTCGATCTTCTGCGTGCACGCGGCCGTCTGCTCAATGAGATTGATCCTGTCGATCCCGCGAGAACCGCGCTGCTCGTCGTCGACATGCAGAACGCCTTCGTTGCCGAATCCGGTGCTTTGACGATCGCCCATGCCCGCGACACCGTCCAGCCAATCAATCAGATCGCGGCGGGGCGCCCCGCCCCCCGCGGCAACGGTTTGTGGGTGCAAACAGACATTGAATATAAAGGCGAGAGCAGGGGTAACAGGGTGTGCAAACGGCGACGCAGCGCCG
>JBQCFU010000419.1:0-3691 GCA_051958775.1 Pseudolabrys sp. | reverse complement strand
CCAATACCGTGTCGATGATGCCGGGGCGCGTCGTCGGCCCGCAATCGTCGGTGTCGCTGAAGGATATCGCCGAAGCCTGGTACCGGCGGCCGCAACTGTTGCCGCCGGATGTCGATGTGAACGGTCTCGAAGCGACCATCGGCTATCGGCCACAGATCGACACCGGCGTCTTCAGTTATGCATCCCATGCCGCCGTCGTCGCGGTTGATCCGGAAGTTGGCGACATCGAAATCCTCGATTATGTGATCGCTGAGGATTGCGGCCGCATGGTCAATCCCATGGTGGTCGACGGCCAGACCATGGGTGGTGCGACGCAAGGCATCGGCACGGCGCTGTTCGAGGAAAGTGCTTATGACGCAAACGGCCAGCCGCTCGCCTCGACCTTCATGGACTATCTGCTGCCGGGCCCGACCGAGGTACCGAAATTCCGCATTCGCCATAGCGAGACGCTGTCGCCCTATACGGCGTTCGGCATCAAGGGCATGGGCGAGGGCGGCGCCATCGCGCCGCCGGCTGTGCTGTTCAATGCCGTGAATGACGCGCTGCGCGGTCTCGGCGTCGAAGTGGCGGAAACGCCGCTGACGCCGCGCCGTCTGCTCGCTGCCATCGAGGGTGCGCGGGCGAAGGAGCCGCAGCCATGAAGGCGCAGCCATGAAAGCTCCTGCATTCGATTATCAGCGGCCGCATGATCTCGCGACTGCTGCAGCGACGCTGCGTGGCGCATCCGGCAACGCCAAGCTGCTGGCGGGCGGTCAGTCGTTGCTGCCCATGCTTAATCTGCGCCTCGCGCGTCCCGGCGTTCTCGTCGATATTTCCCGCATCGAAGAACTGCGCGGCATCGAGGATCGACGCGACGTGCTGCGGATCGGTGCGGCGGTGACCCATGCGGAGCTGGAGGATCGCCCGCTCGCCGGCGGCCCGATGCTGCGCGAGGTCGCGCACGGCATCGCTTATCGTTCGGTGCGCAACCGCGGCACCATTGCCGGCAGCATGGCGCATGCCGATCCGGCGGCGGACTGGCCGCTGGCCTTGGCGGTTCTCGGTGCGACGCTGGTGATCGACGGTATACAGGGTCCCCGGACACAGTCGGCCGGAGACTTCATGCAGGGCCCGTTCACGACGCGGCTCACGGACGGCGATATCATTGTCGCTGTCGATGTGCCCAAGCTCTCGCGCGGTGCGCGGTTCGGCTATTACAAATTCTGCCGCAAGACCGGCGAATTCCCGGAAGCGAGCGCGGCGGCGGTGTTCGATCCGGAAACGAAGCAGGCGCGCCTCTATGTCGGTGCCTTGCCCGGCGCGCCGCAACCGCTCGACGATCTTGCCTATGATCTCGCCGAGCGCGGCTTGCCGGCGCTGACCGAGGCTGCCGTGGAGCGGGCAGTCGCACGGATTCCCAATCTCGAGCCGATCGCGCGACGCATGCAGCGCGCGGCGGTGACGCGCGCCGTCAGACAGGCTTTCGCAACATGACCAGCATCGCTTTCACCGTGAACGGCAGCCGCGTCGAGGCCGATGTCCAGCCGCGCACCCATCTCGGCGACTTCCTGCGCGATACGCGCCGGCTCTCCGGCACGCATCTGGGCTGCGAGCATGGTATCTGCGGCGCCTGTACCGTGCTGATCGACGGAAAACCGGCGCGCTCCTGCATCACGCTCGCTGTGTCCTGTGAAGGACGCGAGATCACCACCATCGAAGGCTTCGACGATGACCCGGTGATGGGTGAGCTGCGCGAAGCGTTCACCCGCGAGCATGGATTGCAGTGCGGATTCTGCACGCCGGGCATGCTGATCGCCTCACGCGACATCGTCATGCGGCTCCCGGGGGCGGACGAGCAGCGCATTCGCGAGGAGCTGTCCGGCAATCTGTGCCGCTGCACCGGCTATGTCGGCATCGTCAATGCCGTGAGCTCGGTGACGACGAAGCGTTCCGCGCCGGCGGCGGAGACTGTTGCCCGGCCGGCGCTCTCGACTTTCACGCCGCAACGGCGTGCTGCAACAGCCGCGACCGTGAGCGAAGCCAAACCCGCGGCGGACACGGGCACACGGCAGGGCTGGACGCAGTTTGACGAGACCTTCACCATCAATCAGCCGCGCGACAAGGTCTGGGCGCTGTTCGGCGACATCCCGGCGGTGGCGGAATGCCTGCCGGGTGCGCAGGTGCTGTCTCACGACGAGCGTACGGTGAAGGGTCGGATGACGGCGAAGCTCGGCCCGATCGCCGCGACCTTCGCCGGTTCGGCGGCGATCACCCGCGATCCGCAGAATTGGAGCGGGACGATTGCCGGCGCGGGCAGCGACGGCGGCTCCGGCTCGCGCACCCGCGGCGAGATCGTCTATCGGCTGGAAGACGCGAACGGCGGTGTTGCGACGCGCGTCGCAGTCACGGTGCTCTACAATCTGCAAGGTCCGCTGGCGCAGTTCTCGCGCTCGTCGATCGCGCAGGAGTTCGGCCGGCATCTGGTCAGCCAGTTTGCCGCCAATCTCAATGCCAGGCTTGGCGGCGCGCCCGTCGCAGGTGCGCCAGATGTCACCGCAGGATCGCTCAATCTGAGCCAACTGGTCTGGGCCGTCGTAAAGGCTCAGTTCCGCAAGCTGTTCGGCGGCTGAGCGGCTGCTGCCGGCCGGCTGCTACTGCAGCGGAATATTCTGGCTCTTGATGACGCCGGCCCACAGCGCGGTTTCGCGACGGATACGTTCGGCGAATTGTGCCGGCGGCTCGAGCATCACTGTCAGGCCCTGCAGCTTCAGCTTGTCCTGAATTGCCGGCGTCGAGAGGATGTCCTTGGTGACAGCGAACAGAGCGTCACGGACATCGTCGGGCACGGCGCGTGGTGCAAGCAGGCCGTACCACGACGTGACGTCGATCCCGTCGATGCCGGATTCTTTCAGTGTCGGCACGTCCGGTACCAGCGCGCTGCGCTCTGCCGTCGTCATCGCCAGCGGGATCACGGTTTTGCCCTGCAGCGCCGGAAGCGCGGCGGTGACATTGGTGGCCAGCAGATCGATGTGGTCGCCTAGTAGATCGTTCAGCGCCTGGGTCGAGCCACGATAGGGAACGTGCAACAGGTCGATGCCGGCCTTTTCCTTCAGCAGTTCCATCGCCAGATGCAATTGGCTGCCGACGCCGGGCGAGCCGTAGGAAATCTTGCGTGTCTTGGCGAGGGCGATCAGGTCGGCGATGGTTTTCACGCCGAGCTTCGGCGAGGCGATGATGATGTTCGACGCGCTCGCCATCAGCGTAATCGGCGCGAAATCGCGTTCGACGTCGAATGACAGGCTTTTCATCAAGGTCGGGTTGATGGTGAGATTGCCGGCCGGGATCAGCAGCAGCGTGGTGCCATCCGGTGTCGCCTTGCGCACCGCATCGATGCCGATATTGCCAGCGCCGCCGGTCTTGTTCTCCACGGTGGCGGCATGGCCGCTGCGGGCCTGGTATTCCTGCGCCAGCAATCGGCCAAGGACGTCAACCGGCCCGCCGGCGCTGAATGGCACGATCAGTGTCAGTGGTTTCTGCGGAAAGGCAGCCGGCAGGCTTTGCGCGAGGGCGGGTCCCGCCAATACGATGCAGACCAGCGCCGCGGTGATTGCGCGGCGCGTCAGGTGATTTGCCGTCATCTCGTTCTGTTCTCGCACTCAGAGCTTGTTGGCGGCGGCGAGATCGGCGAGCTGTTTGCGGGCCTGCTGCGCCA
>JBQCFU010000418.1:0-2058 GCA_051958775.1 Pseudolabrys sp. | reverse complement strand
CGGCCCTTCTTGCCCATGATGATCGCCGTGCCGGTGTCCTGACACATCGGCAGCACGCCGCCGGCAGAGAGGTTGGCGTTCTTGAGCAGATCGAACGCGACGAACTTGTCGTTGCCGGTCGCTTCCGCGTCATCGATGATGTAGCGCAGGCTCTGCAGATTCGCAGGCCGCAGCAGAGGGTTGATGTCGACGAAGGCGGCTTCCGCCAGCGCCCGCATCGCCTCGCGCGAGACCGTGACGATCTCCTTGCCCATCACCGTCTCGACCTTGATGCCGTCCTTGGTGATCAGGCGATACGGCGTCGTGTCCTTGCCGAGCGGAAACAGCGGCGAATGGGAGTAGGACGGCAGCGGATTGGCGACAGGGGCGTTCATTTGGCAAGCACTCTCAAGGGCTTAAGCAGCGCATCCGCGCCGCGACGGCCCTTTTTAGTGCTTTTCCAGGGTCGGGGGAAGCGAGGCGATGTGATCCCCTCGCCTCACACCGGCCGCGGTCTGTCCGGCCTGCCGATGCCGCATTCGAGCGCTGCGCGATTCCAGTCCGCCCGATCGGCAGCGGCATCGTAGGTCGATTGCAGGAACGCCATCAGCGTCGCATCCGGATCGGCGGCGGTGCGCACCGCATCGTACGGCAGCAGAAACTCGCCGAGTTCCTTGGAAAAGAACGCCGCATCCGGCCGCGCGCCCGCGGCGGCGCAGCCATCCGGCGCCGGATAGGCGTAGGAATAGTAAGCCGGATAGTCGATCGGCCCGCCACCGCCGCCGGGCCAGAAGCCCGCGCTCGACACTTCGTGCGAATAAGCCTCTTGAACGATATCGTCCGGCAGATACGGCACGCCGCCCGGATGCAGCGGCGCCTTGCGACCGGAAAAGCGCGTCACCGCGAGATCGAATGAGCCCCAGAAGAAGTGAACCGGGCTCGCCTTGCCGAGAAACGCGGTGCGGAATTGCGCCATCACGCGATGGCTTCGCACCAGGATGCGCCAGAAGCGGTTAGCGTGGTCGGCATCATAGGCTTTGTGCACGCGATCCTGATCGAAGCGGATCGGGTTGGCGATCTCGTTCGGCATCGGATGGATGCGAAGCGCGAAGCCGAGTTCATGCAGCGCCATGAGAACGGCGGCATAAAACTCCGCAACGGTCTGCGGCCGCAGCATCACCTGCCGCGTCTGCCCGTCGCTGCTGCGCAGCCACAGGACATGATCGATGAAATCGAATTCGATCTCCAGGCTGCGCGCTCCGCAGGGAATGACCGATGTGGTCAGGCCGCGCGCCGACACATAGAGCGTGACGTGCCAGGAATGGTTGAGCCACGGCGTCTGCGTCGTCCGGATCTTGCCGACGATCTGCGTCCACAGATGCAGCGTGTCGCGCGTGTCCTGCCAGGCCGTGAGCGGAAGTTCGGGCCAGGCGTCATGCGGCGAGGATGCGGACATCGAATTCTCCCTGGCTGAACGGTCGGCGGATCATACGACGAAAATCATTCCCGTCTGCCGTGGCCGGATGATGTCACGCTGTTTTCGAGATGCAGCATAACGCGTCCGACGACAGGGTTTGGATAATGACGCACACCTCTCGCCACGTCATGCGCGGACTTGTTCCGCGCATCCACGGCTTAACTTGCCGCACGAAAGCAAGACGTGGATGCCCGCAATGAATGCGGGCATGACGGGGAGAGCGCGCACCACTCTCACCCCGCCTCATCCTGAGGAGCGCGCCGAAGCCGTAGGTGAGGTGCGCGTCTCGAAGGACGAGGCGGCCCAGAAGCGTGCCGTCCATGGTTCGAGACGCCCGGCTTCGCCGGGCTCCTCACCATGAGGCTGTGTTGCCTCTTGACTTTCTTCCTATCTGACTATAATCCTATCGCTGTCCTGCTCGCGAGGGGCGTCATCTAGAGGCGTCTTGATGGTGGAGCAGTCCGGTGGTGCCGCAAGGCATGCACCGGGGGCGCGGGCCGGAGATGCAGCCCGTGCACGATGCGGCGCCCGCGCTGCGGTTCGCACCCGCATGTCCGGGACGCCCTGGGGTTGCCGTCCGTCCCAACTAAGTGGGACCGCCC
>JBQCFU010000417.1:0-2321 GCA_051958775.1 Pseudolabrys sp. | reverse complement strand
GGCGAGCGACGAGCCGATCAGGCCGATGCCGACCAGCGCTATTTTCTCGAACATCGGTGATGCCATGGTGTTCTAGCTTCTCAGGAAGGTCTTGAGCGCATCGATGACGCCACGGTTGGCCTCTTCGGTGCCGACGCTCATGCGCAACGCGTTGGGGAAGCCGTAGCCGGTGACGCGGCGCAGGATATAGCCGCGGGCGCTCAGATAATCGTCCGCGGCCACCGCCGAATGTTTCTTGTCGTCGGGGAAATGGATCAGCACGAAATTGCCGACGCTGGGCGTGACGCGCAGGCCGAGCCCGGTCAGCTCGGCGCTGAGCCAGGCCAGCCATTTCTCGTTATGCGCAACGCTGCGCTCGATATGAGCGCGGTCGCGGATCGCGGCGATGCCGGCCTCGATCGCGGTGGCATTGACGTTGAACGGGCCGCGGATGCGGTTGATCGCATCGACGATATGCGCCGGCCCGTACATCCAGCCGATGCGCGCGCCGCCGAGGCCGAGCTTGGAGAAGGTGCGCGTCATCACCACGTTCTCGGCGCTGCCGGCAAGCTCGATGCCGGCTTCATAGTCGTTGCGCCGCACATATTCGGCGTAAGCCGCGTCGAGCACCAGCAGGATATGCGCCGGCAGATCGCGTCGCAGGCGCTTGACCTCGTCGAACGGAATGTAGGTGCCGGTCGGATTGTTCGGGTTGGCGAGGAACACGACCTTGGTGCGCGGCGTCACCGCGGCAAGGATCGTGTCGACGTCCGCCGTGAAGTTCTTTTCCGCGGCGACGACAGGCTTCGCGCCGGTGCCGAGCGTCGCGATCGGATAGACCAGAAAGCCGTGCGTGGTGTGGATCGCCTCATCGCCGTCGGCGAGATAGGCGCGCGCGATCAGGTTGAGGATGTCGTCGGAGCCCGCGCCGCAGACGATGCGCGCCGGATCGAGGCCGAAGCGGCGGCCGATCGCGTCGCGCAGCGCGGTCGCCGCGCCGTCCGGATAATCTTCGAGATGCTGGCCCGCCGCCACATAGGCTTCCTTCGCCTTCGGGCTCGGCCCGAGCGGCGTCTCGTTGGACGAGAGCTTGTAGACTTTGGCGACGCCGGGGGCGCTGCTCTTGCCCGGAACATAGGGGGCGATGTCGAGCACGCCGGGGCGCGGTTGCGGACGGTTGGCGGTCATGATCGGTCTCAATAGCCTTTTCAGGTCTTTCGCTGGTCGCGAGGGAATGGCGCGTCAGCGGTCGGCGGACACCCTATAGCGGGTGGCGTGGCTGCCGACGAGGGCCGCCGAGCGGATGCTGGCTCCCGTTTTCAGCAGGGCCTCGCGGACGGTTTCGAATTGCGTGCCGGCGGGGAGCGAGATCAGCAGCGCCGCGCCATCGAACGCGCCGTCGGGTGACGCGACGCAGGTGACGGCGCCCGGAAGCGCATTGGCGGCCTGCGGCCCCCAGCCGGAGACGTGGACGCTCCACACCTCGACCTCTTTCACCATGGCATCGCTGGAGACGCGAGAGATCACGAACACCGGCAGGTCGGCCGGATGATCGGCGCGCTCGACGAACGGCAGGCGGGCAATGATCTTCGGCGCCGTTTCGGGCTCGAGCGCATCCCACCATGCGCCGGCGCCGGCGACATAGGCTGCGGGCACGAGGCCGAGATCGCCGCGCGAGGCAGCGACGGCGGCTACGACGGCCGCAGCGCTCATATGAGTGAGGAACGGCACCGTGAAGCCGAAATGGAAGCGGGCGCTGTCGCGCATCATCGCGTCGCCGGCCGAGAGATCGGCATGCACCGAGAATGGCTGCTGCACATAGGTGAAGGTGGCGATGATGACGCGCCAGATGCCCTCGACCGTGTCGAGCGGCAGGATGCCTTCGTGCCGCTGCACCAGCCGGCGCATCATGTCGGCCTCGCGCGCCGGGCGGAACGCCGAGCCGGATTCCTGGCTGCCCTTGACCGCGATCAGCCGGTCAATGATCTGGCCACGCTCCATCAGCAGGCGATGCATTTCGGCATCGATGCGGTCGATCTCGTTGCGCAGCGTCACCAGGGACGGCGGAGCGGAAATGGTTTTCGACATGTGCAGACTTTCGCGCGGACCTTCACACCGGTTCAGGTCTTGCCGGCGGATAGGGGTACCGGTGCTGTCTAGGTAGCACGGCAGCCCGGCGTCAAGAAAAGCTTGGTCCAAAAGGCTTGGTCCAAAAAGCTTGGCCTATCATAGGCCTAACCGAGCTTGCCTTGACGGGGGCAGGGGTTCGCCCTATGTTTTGCGGGCTTCGTGGTCATTTGAGCCGGCCGGCTTGCAGCCACGTTAAACAACTCGCTAAACAG
>JBQCFU010000416.1:0-2758 GCA_051958775.1 Pseudolabrys sp. | reverse complement strand
CAGGATGACGGGCCGTGTGCGCTGTACCGTCGCCTCGATGACGGCGTGATAGTCATCAAGCCCGGCGGCTTGGTTCTCCTTGATTTGTTCGGTCAGGATCAGCGTGTTGCGCATCAGGATGCCAGCCAAGCCGATCAAGCCGAGAATGGCGTTGAATCCGAACGGCTGATGAAAGATGAGTAGGGCGGGTACAACCCCGACCAGACCGAGGGGTGCCGTCAGCATAACCATGGCCATCGTTGAGAAGGATCGTACTTGCAGGATGACGACGATCAGCATGGCGGCGATCATCGCGGGAAAAATCTTGCCGAGCGCGTCGTTGGCCTTCGTGGCCTCCTCGATTGATCCGCCCATGGCGATGCTGTAGCCAGCCGGCAGAGTGGCGATCAGCGGCTGGAGCGCCGACAGAACCTGCTTGGAAACTTCCGGGGGCTGCGTTGCTTCATTGATTTCCGAGCGAACCGTGATGACAGGCATGCGATCACGCCGTTTCAGGATCGGCTCTTCAAGGCGAACTTCAGAACGTCCGACCTGGTCGAGCGGGATCTGGCGACCGTCCCGGCTCATCAGCGAAAAATCCGCCAGACGTGTTGGGTCCAACCGTTCGGTGCCAGCACTGCGTGCCACGATGGGAACATTGCGGATGCCCTCACGGACTTGCGTGACGGGGTTGCCGGTAAGCAGGAACTGGAGCTGCTGTGCCACTTCCGCATTCGACAGCCCGATAAGGTTCAGCCGATCCTGATCCGGGATGAAACGCAGCACCGGGGTACGATTGCCCCAGTCGCGGTTCGCCTCCCGCACGTCCGAAACACCTCGCATAATCGCGAGAGCCTTTTCGGAAACGCGGTAGAGCTGCGCTGGATCTGGTCCCGTGATCCGGAACTCGACCGGGAACGTTGACGGAGGACCAAAGACGAACTGCGTGGCGCGTACATAGGCCTCAGGCGCGAGACCCTGTGCGACGGCTTCGCGCAAGCGGTGCTTGAGCGTCTCACGCGCTTGCGCATTCGGAGTCAGCACAACGATCTTGGCGAAGGCCGGATCAGGCAGTTCTGGCGACAGCGCAAGGAAAAACCGCGGTGCGCCCTGGCCGATATAGCTCGTGACGATCTTGGCTTCCGGTTGCTTGGCCAGCCACCGTTCGAGCTTTTCGACAGCGCCAGTGGTCGTCGAGATGCTGGTGCCCTCCGGCAGGCGAACTTCCACCAGCACTTCCGGGCGATCGGACGTCGGGAAAAATTGTTGCTTGAGCGCAAGCATGCCGGCGCCGGAAAGTGCAAAGGCGACGCCCACGATGACGCAGGTCAGGAGCTTGTGGCGCACCGCAAAGATGATGAGCCGCCGCAGGCGCCGGTAGTTCGGCGTGTCGTAAATCGCATGCGTGCCGCCTTCGACCGGTTTGATGGCAGGCAGCATCTTGACGCCGAGATAGTGCGTGAAGACAACGGCGACGATCCATGAAACGATCAGGGCGAAGCCAACGACCCAGAAG
This sequence comes from Pseudolabrys sp., assembly GCA_051958775.1. Classification (GTDB taxonomy): domain Bacteria; phylum Pseudomonadota; class Alphaproteobacteria; order Rhizobiales; family Xanthobacteraceae; genus Pseudolabrys. The sequence goes on along the minus strand of JBQCFU010000416.1, from coordinate 1,263 downwards.
ATGTTGCCGGCGTATTCGCCCGCCGTCGAGGACGCGAACCCTACGGGCAGGAATCCCGCCACGGTTACGAGTGTTCCGGACAGCATCGGCGCGGCCGTGTGGCTCCAAGCATAGGCGGCTGCCTTGATGCGGTCCATGCCTTCTTCCATTTTGACGACCATCACCTCGATGGCGATGATGGCATCGTCCACGAGAAGACCGAGCGCCAGGATGAGGGCGCCGAGCGTGATGCGATCAAAGAAGCGGCCGGTCGCCAGCATGATAAAAAACACGACGGCCAGCGTGAGCGGGATAGCCGCCGCGACGACGATGCCGACACGCCAACCGAGACTAAGCAGGCTCACCAGCAGCACCACGCCGAGCGCCATGGCGAACTTCATCATAAATTCGTCGACCGCCGAGGTGATATTGACGGCCTGGTCGGTCACTTTGTCGAGTGTCATCCCGAGCGGCAGCGTCTTTGCAATGGCCGCACCTTTGTCTTTCAGCGCTCGCCCGAGCGCGAGGCCGTCCCAGCCCTCCTGCATCACCACCGCGAGCATGATGGTCGGCTCGCCCTGGTGCCGAATGATGTAGCCCGGAGGGTCTTCGTATCCGCGTCGCACCTCGGCCATGTCGGAGAGTTTCAGCGTGCGCCCCGCAGCAACGATCGGCGTATCGGCTATGGCCTGCACGCTGTCATACGCACCGTCGATCCGAATGAAGACCTGCGGCCCCCTAGTGTCGACCGAGCCCGCCGGTGTGACGCTATTCTGCCGCTGCAACGCAGTGAAAATGTCACGTGCTGACACGCCGAGAGTCGCAAGCTTGGCGTAGGAAAACTCGACGAAGATTTGTTCGGGGCGTTCGCCCAAGATGTTGACCTTCTTGACGCCAGGTACGTGCAGGAGGTCTTGGCGGGTCACTTCGGCCTGCCTGACCAGTTCTCGCATCGCCATGCCCTTCGCCTTCAGGGCGTAAAGGGCGAAGCTCACGTCGGAGTATTCGTCGTTTATAAAAGGGCCGAAGACGCCGGTCGGCAGGTTGCGGGCCTCATCGCCCAGCTTTTTGCGGGCCTGGTAGAACTCCTCCCGCACGGCCGACGGCGGCGTGCTGTCTTTGAGCGTCACCGTCATGTAAGCGTAGCCCGGCCGCGTTGTCGTCTCGACGCGGTCGTACCAGGTCAGCTCCTGAAGCCGCTTCTCCAGCGGTTCGGCGACGAGGTCCTGCATTTCGCGCGCGGTTGCGCCCGGCCATGCGGTCGTGACCGTGAGGGTCTTGATC
>JBQCFU010000415.1:0-3420 GCA_051958775.1 Pseudolabrys sp. | reverse complement strand
GGCGCGGTCGGGTTGCGCATCGACGAAGGCCTGCAGGCCGGCGCCCATGCCGAACCAGCCCGGCAGGTTCAGACGCGCCTGACCCCACGAAAAGCTCCACGGGATCGCGCGCAAATCTTCGATCTTGCGCGTCAGCTTCCGCGAACTGGGGCGAGAGCCGATATTGAGCTGCGCGATTTCGCTGATCGTCGTCGTGTCGAAGAAGAAATCCTCGAATGCCGGATCGTCGTAGACGAGCTTGCGGTAGGCCTGCCGGCTTTCCTCGGCGATGATGTGGGCGGCGTCGAGAAAGTCTTGCGGAACCGTCTGATGCTCCGAGGGGAGGAGGCTCGCCTCGACCACCGCGGCGACCAGCGCTTCGAGGTTGCGCCGGCCGATCAACGGATTGCTGTATTTGGACGCGATCACCTCGCCCTGTTCGGTGAACCGGATCCTCCCGTTCACGGTGCCGGGCGGCTGCGCCAGGATCGCCTGGTAGCTGGGGCCGCCGCCGCGCGCCACCGTGCCGCCGCGCCCGTGGAAAAGCTGGAGCGTCACGCCGTCCATCAGCGCGAACAGTTTTGCGAGCGCCAGCGAGGTCGCCCGAAGCTGCCAGTTGCTGGCGAAATAACCGCCGTCCTTGTTGCTGTCGGAATAGCCGAGCATGATTTCCTGACGGCCGCCCGAGGCGCGCAGCAGCTCCAGGATGCCGGGAATGCCGAGGAAGTCGCGCATGATCGCTTCCGCGTTCACGAGGTCTGCGATCGTCTCGAACAGCGGAATGACGAGCAGTGGCGCCCGCGCGCCCGGATCGCCGAGCGCGCCGGACATCAATCCGCATTCTTTTTGCAGCAGCAGCACTTCGAGAAGGTCGCTGACCGTTTCCGTGTGGCTGACGATGTAGTTCTGGACGGATTTGGCGCCGAATTTCTTCCGCAGATACAGCGCCATCTCGAAGGTTTCGAGTTCCGATCGTGTCGCCTCGCAATACTCGCAGCCCGGAACCCGCAACGGCCGCGGGTCGCGCAACAACGTGACCAACAGGCGCTGCCGCTCGGTTTCTTCCAGCGACCGGTAGTCGGGAGCGATACGCGCCACCTGCAGCAGTTCGGCGATGCTGGCTTCGTGCCGGTCGGAGTTTTGCCGCAGATCGACCGTGGCCAGATGAAAGCCGAAGACCGAGACGGCGCGGCGAAGCGGGACCAGGCGGTCGACGCCGAGAAGCGCCGCGCGATGGTCGCGCAGGGACTTCTCGATCGCTGACAAATCGGCTTCCAGATCCGCCGCGCTGTCGTAAGGCTTTCCATGGCCAAGGGGCGGGCGTGATGCCGTCTGTCCGGTCAGATGCAGCAAGGTTGCCGCCACGCGCGCGTAGATGCCGATCAGGGCGCGGCGATAGTGCTGATCGCTGCGGTGCGGATCGTCGTCACCGGATGTTTCGGCGAGCGCCTTGACCGTGTCATTGCAGGCAACGAGCGCGCTCGACATCGACAACTCGAAACCGAGTTCGTGCACTTCCGCGAGATAGTGCGAAAAAGCAGTCTGGCTTTGCCGGTATAGCGCCTCTTTCAGCGTCTTCGCGTTGACGTTCGGATTGCCGTCGCGGTCTCCGCCGATCCACGACCCCATCTGGAAGAACGTTGCCACGGTGTCGAGGCCGAGCTGCTTTTCCAAAGTGCCGAACAATGTCGGTGCTTCACGCAGGAACGTCGTCTGGTAGTAGTTGAGAACGTTCTCGATCTCGTCTTCCACGGTCAGCCGGGAGACGCGCAGCAGGCGTGTCTGCCACATCTGGATGACGCGCGCCTTGATCTGCTGGCGGTTGTCATCGAGTTCGCGCGGTGCGGTCAAGACGTCGCGCTCAATCAGCAGAGCGGTGATGCGTCGTTCGGCTTCCTGAAGGCTGCGGCGCTGAACCTCGGTCGGATGCGCGGTAAGGACCGGCGAGATCAGACTGCGGGAGAGGTAATCCGCGATTTCGGTTGAGGTCTTGCCGCGCTCTTGCAGGCGCGAATGCGTGGCGGCGAGCGTGCCGGGCCGCTCCGGGGCCGGGTCGGTGCGTTCATGGGCGTCGCGGCGCCGGATAAAGTGCAAATCTTCGGCGACGTTGGCCAGATGCGAGAAGTAGCTGAAGGCGCGTGCGACCAGGACTGCTTCTGCAACCGAGAGATGTCGCAGCGCCTGACGCAGCTCGTTTTCGGCGTCCACGTTCCCGTCGGACTGAAATGCGACGCTCCAGCGCCGGATGGCTTCTATCTGGTCGAATATCTCGGCGCCTTCCTGCTCACGCACCACCTCGCCGAGAATCTGTCCGAGCAGGCGGATGCCCTCGATCAGCGGGCGGTCCTTCTCGATGTCTTGGGCGGCGTCTTCGGCGGCGCGGTCTTGGACGGCGTGGCGCTGGCTGTCCGGTGGCGTCATGAGGTTTCTCCGTGGCGCTATTCGGGGTGCGCTCGAAGAGCGGCGCGGACGGACAGACGGAAGATATGGTGCCCCTGGCCGGACTCGAACCAGCACGTATTGCTACACCTGATTTTGAGTCAGGCGCGTCTACCAATTCCGCCACAGGGGCTTGACCGGCGCGGATCATAGTGGCGCATTGCCCGAGGTCAATCTGCCGATCCAGGAAATTTTCATGTCCGATATCCGTGCCGCAGGCCTCCTGTCGTCGCCTCACGATGCCGCGCTGGCGGTGGCTGCCGGGGCAGCGCTGACGCTGATCGGCGCCTGGATCTTCCAGTATGGATTCGGTTATCCGCCCTGTCCGCTCTGCCTGGAGCAGCGCTACGCCTATTATTTCGCTGTGCCGCTCGGCGTGCTGGTGTGGCTCGGCCTGAATTATGGCGCGCGGCGGCGGGTGCTGATCGCGGGCTTTGCCGCGCTGGCGCTGGCCTTCCTCTGGAATGCGGGGCTCGGCGCCTATCACTCCGGGGTGGAATGGCGGTTCTGGCCGGGTCCGTCGGATTGCTCGGGGTCGCTCGGCGAACTCGGTGGGCCGGGTGGTCTCCTGCAGCAATTGCAGAACACCCGGGTGGTCCGCTGCGACGAAGCAGCCTGGCGCTTTCTCGGTTTGTCGTTGGCGGGATATAATGTCCTGATCTCGCTTGCGCTCGCGGCGCTGGCGCTCATCGGAGTGCGGGGCGTGTGGCACCGATCCGACGAGACGGCGTGAGCAGCCGATACACTGGCGGCTAGCCACGGGGCGGGATGTGTTGAATCGCGTTTGAGCATCACCAGCGATCAGGAGGACGCCATGGCGTCGAAGGAACAGAAGTCCAACAAAGAGAAAAAGAAACCGAAGGCCGACAAGAACAAGCAGAAGGGCAACCTGGCCCCGCATCAGCAGCGCCAGCAGACCGGCGCGCGGTAGAGCCTGATCCCGAAAAGTGGGAACCGGTTTTCGGGATAGATCATGCTCAACCAGAAATGAGCGCGAGGTCT
>JBQCFU010000414.1:0-4147 GCA_051958775.1 Pseudolabrys sp. | reverse complement strand
CGGTGCGGCAATGCCGTGCCTGGCTGGCCCAGGAGTTCCGACCGAGCGGCACGGTGATCGTCCCGCGTCAGCAGTGCTGGTGGGAATAGGGCACGGCGCAGGAACTGTCCGGAGGAAACCAACGACGGCGTCCGGCGTTGTGAGTCACGGGCGCGATGTTGAAATGATCAGCGTGGAGAGTGAACCATGCGCAACTTTTTAACGACGGCTGCAGCGGTGGCCGTCCTGGCGGCCGGGGCGATGACAATGACGCCGGCGAGTGCAAGCCCGGCGAGAACTGGCGTCGTAACGCCTGCCGCAACATCGGGGTCTGTCACAGACGATAGCGCTGCGACGACCGACCTGAGCGCGCGGCGCAGACATTATCGCCACTACCGGCACTATTATTATCGGCCGTACTATCGCCCCTACTACCGGCGCTATTATCGCCCGTATTACTACCGTCCTTATTATTACGGGCCGCGGCCTTACTATTACGGCTATTACCGGCCGTACTCGTACTACGGTGCGCCCCCGTTCCCGTTCTTTCCGTTCTTCTGGTGAGCGGCGACGTTCGCTCGCACAAACACAAAAGAAAAAGGCCCGCATCAGCGGGCCTTTTTGTTGTTCGGAATGTTTGGCTCAGTGCCAGTCGCGCACGTCGACGAAGTGACCGGCGATCGCCGCCGCCGCCGCCATCGCCGGCGAGACGAGATGCGTGCGGCCCTTGAAGCCCTGACGGCCTTCGAAGTTGCGGTTCGAGGTCGAGGCGCAGCGCTCGCCCGGCGCGAGCTTGTCCGGGTTCATGGCGAGGCACATGGAGCAGCCCGGCTCACGCCAGTCGAAGCCGGCGGCCTTAAAGATCTTGTCGAGACCCTCGGCTTCCGCCTGCTCCTTCACCAGGCCGGAGCCCGGCACGATCATCGCGTTGACGTTGGCGTTGACGGTCTTGCCGGCGGCGACGCGCGCGACTTCGCGCAGGTCTTCGATGCGGCCGTTGGTGCAGGAGCCGATGAACACGCGGTCGAGCTTGATGTCGGTCACCTTGGTGCCGGCGGTCAGGCCGATATATTCAAGCGCGCGCTTCTTCGACGCGCGCTTGGTCTCGTCCTGAATCTGATCCGGATCGGGCACCACGCCGGTCACCGACACCACGTCTTCCGGGCTCGTGCCCCAGGTGACGATCGGCGGCAGGCGCGCGGCGTCGAGACGGATCTCGTGATCGAAATGCGCGCCGTCCTCGGTGCGCAGCGTTTCCCAGTAGCGGACCGCCGCATCCCAGTCGGCGCCCTTCGGCGACTTCGGCCGGCCCTTGAGATATTCGTAGGCCTTCTCGTCCGGCTGGATGAAGCCGGCCTTGGCGCCGCCTTCGACCGACATGTTGCAGACGGTCATGCGGCCTTCCATCGACAGCGCGCGGATCGCGTCGCCGGCATATTCGAGCGCATAGCCGGTGCCGCCGGCGGTGCCGATCTCGCCGATGATGGCGAGGATGATGTCTTTCGCGGTCACGCCTTCCGGCAACTGGCCGTCGACGATCGCGCGCATGTTCTTGGCTTTTTTCTGGATCAGCGTCTGGGTGGCGAGCACATGCTCGACCTCCGAGGTGCCGATGCCCATGGCGAGCGCGCCGAACGCGCCATGCGTCGCGGTGTGGCTGTCGCCGCACACGACGGTGGTGCCGGGCAGAGTGAAGCCCTGCTCGGGACCGACGATGTGAACGATGCCCTGACGCTTGTCGAACTCGTTGTAATATTCGAGGCCGAAATACTTGGCGTTCTCCGCGAGGAACGCGATCTGCTGCTCGCTCTCCGGATCGGGATTCTTCAGGCGGCGATCGGTGGTCGGCACGTTGTGGTCGACGACCAGCAAGGTCTTCTCAGGCGCATGCACCTTGCGGCCGGCGGTGCGCAGACCTTCGAAGGCTTGCGGCGAGGTGACCTCGTGGACGATGTGCCGGTCGATATAGAGCAGGCACGTGCCGTCGGGCTGTTCGTCGACGACGTGATCGTCCCAGAGCTTGTCGGAGAGAGTGCGCGGTTTCGTGGTGGCGTTCATGATGGCGCTCGTAGCAGGAAATGATGGTCAGCGGATGAAGGACGGGATGAATCGCGGCCGGTACGGCCCGGCGATCAAAGCCCGATCTGCACGGCGGTGAGCCGGCCGAAGAACCGGCCCGGCAACCGCGTGTGGTCGGCAAGGATGATGCGCGACAGTGTCAACATTGTAGAACCATTCTATAGCGAAAGCTTTTCATCGCCACAACGAAGGGCAGGACTGCGCGATCGCCGCAGCAGAAGCCTGCGCCATGCAAAAGCGCCCTGCGAAACCACCATGCAAAAAGGGGCCCGCAGGCCCCTCATCGCACGCTCGAAGTTCTCGCGCCCGGCGCGATTACTTCTTGGCGGCTTCCTTCTTCGGAGCCTTTTCCTTCTTGGCGGGGGCGGCAGTTTCGCCCTCGATCTTGGCCTTGCCCTCGTGCGCGGCCTTGGCTGCGACGGCGTCTTCCGCCGCGAAGCCCTCGCGCTCGGCGATACGCGCCGACTTGCCGCGGAGGTTGCGCAGATAATACAGCTTGGCGCGACGCACCTTGCCGTGACGCACCACCTTGATGGCGTCGATGATCGGCGAGTACAGCGGGAACACGCGTTCCACGCCTTCGCCGTAGGAAATCTTGCGGACCGTGAAGGTCTCGTTGATGCCGCCGCCGGCGCGGCCGATGCACACGCCTTCATAGGCCTGGATACGGGTGCGTTCGCCTTCCTTGACGCGCACATTGACGACCACGGTGTCGCCCGGGGCGAACTGCGGCACAGTCTTGCCGGCGGACAGCTTCGCAAGCTGTTCCTGCTCGAGTTCCTTGATGAGGTTCATGGCAATTCTCCGTCGGCGGCGCCATCGATCGGCGCGCGGGCCTCTCTGTCAATTCCGGGTTGGCGGGGCCTATACGCCATCCCGGCGGGTTTGTCACGTTTTCGGCGGCAATTTTGTCGCCGTCGGGCGGGCCGCCCAGAGGTCCGGGCGGCGCTCCCGGGTGAGCCGTTCTGCCTCGGTCCGGCGCCATTCGGCGATCTTTTTATGGTCCCCGGAGGTCAGAATCGCCGGAATCGGCCGTCCTTCGAACTCTGCCGGCCGGGTGTATTGCGGGTACTCCAGCAAACCCCCGGAAAAGCTCTCCTCGGCGGCGGAATCCTGCTTGCCCATCACCCCCGGCAGCAGCCGGACGCAGGCGTCGAGCAGGGTCAGCGCCGCGATCTCGCCGCCCGAGAGGACATAGTCGCCGATCGACACTTCCTCGAGGCCGCGTGCCTCGATCACCCGCTGGTCGATCCCTTCGAACCGGCCGCACAGGAGAACGACGCCGGAACCGGCGGCGAGGTCGACCACCCGGGATTGCTGCAGCGGAGTTCCGCGCGGGGTCATGACCAGCCGGGGCCGGCCGTCATCCGGCACCGCGTCGAGCGCGCGGGCAACGATGTCGGCCTTCATCACCATGCCGAGACCGCCACCGGCCGGCGTGTCGTCGACGGTGCGGTGGCGGTCGGTGGCATGCGCGCGAATGTCCTGCGCGTCGAGCGACCAGACGTGGCCCAGCGCCTTGCCGGCGAGGCTGATGCCAAGCGGACCCGGAAACATCTCGGGAAAGAGAGTGAGGACGGTGGCGCGCCATAGGGCCATGGATGGGCTCATCGCGATGCGCCTACTCGTCGTCTTCTTTGCTGTCGTCGAGCAGCGGCGGATCGACGGTGATGCGGTTTGCCGCGAAATCGATCGCCGGCACCACCGTGCGCGTGAACGGCACCAGCAGCGCGTCCCCCGCGGCGGGTCGGATCTCGATCATGTCGCCGGCGCCGAAATTGTAGATCGCGCTTACCGTGCCGAGCGCGACGCCATCCGAAGTCGCAGCGGCGAGGCCGATCAGGTCGGCATGATAGAATTCGTCGTCGGAGGGCGGCGGGAGTTTGTCGCGTGCGACATACAGTTCGACATTGCGCAGCGCCTCGGCGGCGTTGCGGTCATCGATGCCGGCGACGCGGACGATGAAGTGATCCTTCGCCGTGCGCAGGTTCGTGATCTCGAAGGCGCGCGCGCCGTCTTTAGTCGACAGCGCCCCGTAACGGGAAAAATCGGCGGGTTGTTCGGTGAAGGAGCGCAGCGCGATCTCGCC
>JBQCFU010000413.1:0-2708 GCA_051958775.1 Pseudolabrys sp. | reverse complement strand
CCGCGTGCGGAGGCGCCTACAGTGCCGTCGCCTAAAGAAAGACGATGGGAGGTCTGGTGGTCGGTCCTCCAGTACTTGGTTTTTCCGCTGGGGATTCTGCTGTTGTGGCAGATCTGCAGCCAGATCGGTTTTGTCCGGCGCAATATCCTGCCGGCACCGAGTGACGTCATCGTCGTCTGGTACGATCTCATCACCGGCTTCACTGGCGATGCGGCGCGCTATTCCGGCACGTGGTTCGATCATGCGCTGGCAAGCGCTTGGCGTGTCTTTGCCGGGTTTGGTTGGGGTGTCGGGCTGGGGGTGTTCCTCGGTCTGCTGATTGGATTGTCGCAGGTGATGGAACGGGTCTTCGATCCGACCATTCAAGTGATGCGCAACATCCCGGTGACCGCGTGGGTTCCGCTATCGCTGGTGTTCTTCGGGATCGGCAATGCGCCTGCGGTGTTTCTGATCGGCCTGGGCGCCTTCTTCCCGGCAGTCATCAACACCACTCATGGTGTCCGCCAGATCAACGTGACGCTCTACAAGTCCGCGCAGATGATGGGCGCCAATGATCGCGAGCTGCTGACACGTGTGATCCTGCCCGCAGCCATGCCGTCGATCATGACTGGCGTCCGTCTGTCGATGGGCATTGCATGGGTTCTGGTTGTCGTCGCCGAGATTTTGGCCGTGCGCAGCGGGCTCGGTTATCTGCTGAACGACGCCTATCTGTTTTATCGGAATGACGTCGTCATTGCGGCGATGCTCAGCATTGGCCTGCTGGGCTTTTTCTCTGACCAGATGATCGTTCTGCTACGCAATCATCTGCTGTCCTGGAACCGAAAGGAGACCTTCGGTGGCCAGAATTGATGTCGAGAGCGTCACCAAGCAATTTGCCAGCGGTCAGGTGACGGCACTGGATGATGTGCGTCTGTCCATTCACGACAAGGAACTGGTCACGCTGGTCGGTGCGAGTGGTTGCGGGAAGTCGACCCTTCTCAACCTGATCGCCGGGTTTGAAACGCCGACTACCGGGCGCGTCGCGGTGGACGGGGCTGCCGTGGCTGGTCCAGGGCCGGATCGCGGCGTCGTGTTTCAGCAGATTGCATTGTTTCCCTGGCTTTCGGTGGAAGACAACATCGCGTTCGGTCTCAGTCTGAAGGCCAACCGAGGCAAGGGCGATCCGGAAGCGGTGAAGCAGAAGATGCTGGAGCGGACCGGATTGCTGCCTTTCCGCGATCGCCGTCCGGCAGAATTATCCGGCGGCATGCGCCAGCGTGCGGCGATTGCCAGTGTTCTGGCGATCAATCCCTCGACGTTGCTGATGGACGAGCCATTCGGTGCTCTCGATTCCCTGACACGATCGATCATGCAGGATTTCCTGCTGGAGATCTGGGAAGAGGAGCGCAAGACGGTGGTTCTGGTTACCCATGACATCGATGAGGCGATCTATCTTGCGGATCGCACCGTGGTGATGACGGCGCATCCGGGCCGAATTTGCGAGGTCATCGATGTCGATCTGCCGCGTCCGCGGACTTACGCGATCCGCAGTGATCCACGTTTTATTGCACTGCGTGACCACGTCACTGGGATCGTTCGCAATGAAGCGATCAAAGGCACGAACGCTGCGGTAAACGGCAACGCTTCAAACTGATTGGGGTTGGTCATGCAGGCACATGCCGGCTTGTTATGCCGCCGTCAGCAAAAAGCAATGGCAAGCGATGTCGGCACTGTTCACGATGCTGGGAATCGGCACGACCTGCGAACGACACGTTGAGGAGGGCCCTATGTTTCTCAAGAACTATTGGTATGTCGCGGCAACGTCGGATCAACTGACGAACAAGCTGCTGCCACGGGTCATCCTGAATGAGCCGGTGGTGATGTACCGGACTTCCGACGGCAAAGCCGTCGCGGTGGAAGACCTGTGCCCGCACCGCAGCTACCCTCTGTCGTTAGGTGTGATCGAGGGCGATCGGCTGCGCTGCGGCTATCATGGGCTCGAGTTTGGCGCTGACGGACGTTGTGTCCGCATTCCCGGGCAAGAACACATCGCGGGCGGATGGAAGGTCAGGACCTATCCGCTCGTAGAACGCTGGCGCTGGCTCTGGATCTGGATGGGTGACCCGGAGCAAGCCGATCCCGCGGACATTCCGAATGTCTATTGGAACGACGATCCGGCGTGGACGTTCACCGGCGGACATTTCGAGATCGGCTGCCACTATCAATTGCTGGTCGACAATCTGCTCGATCTCTCGCACGAGACCTTCGTGCATGCGAGCACCATCGGCAACAGCGCCGTCGCGGAGACGCCAGCGGAGACCATGGTGGAGGGCGACAAGGTGCGTGTCGTGCGGCTGATACGCGACTGTCCGCCGCCTCCGCTCTACAGCAAGCTCAAGAGCTTTCCCGGCAACATCGATCGCAGTCAGCGCATCGAGTTTTCTCTGCCGTCAACGATTATCATCGAATCGAAATCGACGGCAGTCGGCAGCAATGCCGGCGACGCGCTGGAGTATCGGGTGGTCAACGGGATCACGCCCGCGACCGACACGTCCTGTCATCATTTCTGGTCGGTGCCGCGCAATTTTGCGCCGGACAGTGAGGTGACGACCCTGTTCCACAAAGGCAGCGTCACCGCGTTTTCTGAAGATGTGGTGGTGCTCGAGGCCCAGCAGAAGTCGCTGACCGCCTATCAGGATCGCGTCAAATGGAAAAACTTCAATGTCGAT
>JBQCFU010000412.1:0-4572 GCA_051958775.1 Pseudolabrys sp. | reverse complement strand
CGTATTGCAGAGAGATCATCGGCATGGCGTGCCTCCTGTGTTTGCACTTCACAGAAGCTAGGCGCCGGCCTATCATTGATAAATATCATCTTTAAAATATCAATGATGACAAACATAAATCATACGCCCCGCCTGCTCGATCTCGACGCCGTGCACGCCTTCACGCTGGTGGCGTCGCTGATGAGTTTCACCCGCGCCGCCGAAGCTTCCGGCACGACGCAGTCGGCGATCAGCCTGAAGCTGAAGCGGCTGGAGGCGTTTCTCGACCGCCGCCTGATCGAACGCACGCCACGGTCGGTGCGCCTGACCGCCGACGGCGATGCCTTTCTCGCCCATGCGACGGAACTGCTCACCGCCAATGCCTCGGCGCTGGCGACGCCGGAGCGCGAACGCCCGCGCCTGCGGATCGGCATCAGCGACCATGCGCTCGGCGGCAACCTGCCGACGCTGCTGTCGCGCATGAATCGCGCCGAACCGACGCTGGCGCTCGATGTCGACATCGGCTTTTCCCGCGCGGTGCTCGACGCCTTCGATAGCGGCACCTACGACGCCGTGGTGGTGCGCCGCGAGGCCGGAAGACGCGGCGGCGAAGTGCTCGTCGACGATGCGTTCGGCTGGATGGCGATGCCGGCGCTACGCACTCGCACCGGCGATCCGGTGCCGCTCGCGACCCTCGCCCCGCCCTGCGGCGTTCGTGCCATCGCGTTGCAAGCGCTGAAGACGGCGCGGCGTCCGTGGCAGGAAACCGTCACCGGCGGCGGCGTCACCGCCATCGCCGCCGCGGTCGAAGCCGGGCTCGCCATTGCTCCACTGGCGGTGCGGATCGCGCCGCCGGGCAGCATCGACGTCGGCCCCAAAGTCGGCCTGCCGCCGCTGCCGGCCTCGAAAGTGATGCTCTATTCGCGCGTCAGCGATCCGCCGCGTCGTGCGGCGCTGCGTGTGCTCGCCGCCGCGTTTCGCGGCGCCGCAGCCTGATCAAAGCGTCGGCAAAAACAGGAAGCCGCCACCGTTCGATTGCGCAAGATCGTCCGCCGTCGCGTCGCGAACCTGAACGTCGGTCACCTGCGCGCTGCGCGGCCCTTGCCGGCAGGCATCGACCATCGCAGTCACGATATTCTCCGGTCCGATGAACACCGCTTCCACCGTTCCGTTGCGACGGTTGCGCACCCAGCCGCGCAACTCGTGTGCCGCGGCGGAGTCTTCGGTCCAGGCGCGATAGCCGACGCCCTGCACACGGCCGGAGATGACGACGTGGCGCTGCACTTCACTCATGAGCGATTTCCATGATCGAGCCTGGTCGGCGCCAGCGCACCAGTTGCCGACGATACGCTAGCGGAAAAGCCCATGTGCCGGCAGCCGCCATGACCTGTTCGAGATAACCGCGCACGGGCAGCCCCACCGGACGCTCGCGGCCCACGTAAACCAATGCACGGCGAGACCGCGCGCCGCGACGCACCGTCAATGTCATGCGCCGGTACAACCCAAACGACACGCCTTCGAACGCATCGAGCGCCGCCATCGCACGCGGCGGCACCTCCCACAGCACGCCGTGCACCACACCGCCGCGCTGCCGGACGATCGAGGCATAGCCGTCGCGTGTCACGACGAAGCGCCAGCCGGCGAGTTGCGCGGGACCGAGCGGCCTCGCGTCCGGACAGCGCCGGCGCATATCCTCGCGATGCATATTGGCGCCATAGGCGAAGCACAGCGTCATGCGTGCGGCTTAGCAGAAAGCGGCGCCGCAGGCACGCGCACAGCGCTTGTTCACTTGTCGGAAGCCGGCTCGGTATTGCGGCTGCGCTGGTCCAGCGGATCACCCGACCCGCGCGAAAAGGAGCGATTGGCGCGGGGGTCGTAAACCTCGTCGTCGGTCTGGCGACGGATCTGTCCTTCGTCCGCATTGTCGATCATCGCTTCGTAATCCTGCGGCTCGAAGTCCTCGATCGGCTCGTCGTGGATCGGATGATCCGCGGCGCCGCCATCGGGTGCAAGTGTCGCCTCCTCACGCGCGGTCGGCAGGGAATCCGGCGGCTCCGGCTGATCGCGCCGACGCATATCATCGGGCAGAATTTCGGGACGATCCGGAACGCTGTCCGGCGTGATCTCCGGTTGCGGTCGCTGCCGCGGCTTCTCGGGTCGCTCTTTCGGTTGACGGGACATGGGCGTCTCCCAGGAATGTCCCGGGTCAACGCCTGCGTTGCGATGTCCGTTCCGGCGTCAGGCGAATTCGAGGATCACCGCATCGACCGCGAGACTGTCGCCCTTCCTGGCGTGGATCTTCTTGATCGTGCCGTCGAGTTCGGCGCGCAGCACGTTCTCCATCTTCATCGCCTCGACCACCGCGAGCGTCTCGCCGGCCTTGACCTCCTGGCCTTCGTTGACGGCGATGGACACGACGAGCCCCGGCATCGGGCAGCGCACCTGCTTGCCGCTGTCGGCCGCTTTCTTCACCGGCATCAGCCGCGCATAGGCGGCTTCCGCTTCGGTGTAGACATAAGCGCGGGTCTCGACGCCGCGATGCGTCAGCAGGAAGCCGTTGAGGATCGGCCGTACCTGCACCGCCACTTGATGCGTGCCGACCTGCCCTTCCCACACCGGCTCGCCCGGCGACCAGGCCGACATCAGCCGCATCTGCTCACCGCCGAATGACACCGCGATCGCTTCGCCGTCGCGCACCACATCGAGCTTGTGCTCGTCCTCGCCGAGCCAGACGGCGCGCTTGCGCTCGCGCGTCACCACGCGGCCGTTCATCTGGCCGGAAATCTGGCGGCGGCGTTCGCCAATGACGAGATCGATCGCCGCCGCGACCGCGGCGATCACGCGCGCGGTCTCGCCCTGCGGCGCCTGCGGCTTGAAGCCGCCCTGGAATTCCTCGGCGATGAATCCAGTCGACAGCTTCCCCGCGCGCCAGCGCGGATGCGCCATCAGCGCCGCGAGGAACGGAATGTTGTGGCGGATGCCATCGATGGCGAAGGCATCGAGCGCATCGGACTGCGCGTCGATCGCCTGCGCGCGCGTCGGTCCGTGCGTCACGAGCTTGGCGATCATCGGATCGTAGAACAGCGAAATCTCGCCGCCCTCGTAGACGCCGGTGTCGTTGCGCACGGTGATGCCGCCCGCGACGCGCGCGGCCGGCGGGCGATAGGTGGTGAGCCGGCCGATCGACGGCAGGAAGTTGCGATAAGGGTCCTCGGCGTAGACGCGGCTTTCCACCGCCCAGCCGGTGAGCTTCACGTCGGACTGCTTGATCTTCAGCGGTTCGCCGGCGGCGACGCGGATCATCTGTTCAACGAGGTCGATGCCGGTGATCAGTTCGGTCACCGGATGCTCGACCTGCAGCCGCGTGTTCATTTCCAGGAAGTAGAAACTCTTATCCTGCCCGGCGACGAACTCCACCGTGCCGGCGCTGTCGTAACCGACGGCTTTTGCCAGCGCGACCGCCTGCTCGCCCATCTTCTTGCGGGTCGCTTCATCGAGCAGCGGCGACGGCGCTTCCTCGATCACCTTCTGGTTGCGGCGCTGGATCGAACATTCGCGCTCGCCGAGATAGATGACGTTGCCGTGCTTGTCGCCGAGCACCTGGATTTCGATGTGGCGCGGATCGATGATGAATTTCTCGATGAACACGCGGTCGTCGCCGAACGACGATTTCGCCTCCGAGCGCGCGCGAGTGAAACCTTCGGCGACCTCGGAACGCGCATGGGCGATGCGCATGCCCTTGCCGCCGCCACCGGCCGACGCCTTGATCATCACCGGATAGCCGATCTCGTCGGCGATCTTCACCGCGGCCTGTTCGTCCTCGATCACACCGAGATAGCCCGGCACCGTCGACACCTTGGCGGCGGCCGCGGCCTTCTTGGATTCGATCTTGTCGCCCATGGCGTCGATCGCACCCGGATTGGGCCCGATGAAGGTGATGCCGGCCTCGGCCAAGGCCCGCGGGAAGGCGGAGCGCTCCGACAGGAAGCCATAGCCCGGATGGACGGCCTCGGCGCCGGTCTTCTTGCAGGCTTCGATGATCTTCTCGATGACGAGATAGGACTGGGCGGCGGGAGCGGGGCCGATGGCCACGGCCTCGTCGGCCATGTCGACGTGGAGAGACGTAGCGTCAGCATCTGAATAGACGGCGACGGTCTTGATGCCCATGCGGCGCGCCGTCTTGATGACTCGGCAGGCAATTTCGCCCCGGTTGGCGATCAGTATCTTCTTGAACATCATTCCTCCCAAAGACCGATCCGTCATAGCGGCTTGCTACGTGCACGTAAACGCTAAGCTGACCGGATTGGCGAAACATCCTAGACTGCGAGTTGGTAATCCGCGGCCCGGCATGATAGGTCCCCGGCCATGACACTCAAACCAATTCATATCATCGGCGGCGGTCTCGCTGGCAGTGAGGCAGCCTGGCAGGTGGCCCGGGCCGGCGTGCCGGTCGTCCTTCACGAAATGCGCCCCGAGCGCATGACCGACGCCCACAAGACACAAGGCCTGGCCGAGCTCGTGTGTTCCAACTCCTTCCGCTCCGACGATGCGCAAAGCAACGCCGTTGGCCTGCTCCATGAGGAGATGCGGCGC
>JBQCFU010000411.1:0-2066 GCA_051958775.1 Pseudolabrys sp. | reverse complement strand
GATCAACCTGGCGCACGGCTCGCTGTACATGATCGGCGCCTATGTCGCCGCGGCCTGCTTCGCGGCCACTCACTCCTTCCTGCTGGCGATTGGCGTGGCGATCGCCGGCGCGGTCGGCGTCGGCATCCTGATCGAGCTGGTGGTGTTCCGCCGGCTGTACGACCGCGATCACCTGGATCAGGTGCTGGCGACGTTCGGCCTGATCCTGTTCTTCAACGAACTGGTGCGGCTCGTCTGGGGCCCTGGCGGTCTGAGCCTGCCGCTGCCGGCGTGGCTGACCTTCCCGGTGCAGATCCTGCCCGGCGTCTATTATTCCGCTTACCGGCTCAGCATCATCGTCGTTTCGCTGCTGGTCGCCGGCTTCCTCTATGTGCTGGTGATGCGCACGCGCATCGGTATGCTGATCCGTGCCGGCGCGTCCAATCGTGAAATGATCGGCGCGCTCGGCATCAACATCAAGCTGCTGTTCATGCTGGTGTTCGGCCTCGGCGCAGCGCTTGCGGCGCTCGCCGGGCTGATGCAGGCACCGATCCTCACCGTGCAGATCGGCATGGGCGAGAACATCCTGATCCTCGCCTTCGTCATCATCGTCATCGGTGGCATCGGTTCGATCCGCGGCGCCTTCATCGCCGCGGTGCTGGTCGGCCTGATCGATACGCTCGGCCGCTCGTTCCTGCCGGATCTGCTGCGCCACATCCTGAGTTCGACCGCGGCCTCGACCGCTGCGCCGGCGATCTCGTCGATGCTGATCAATCTGTTAATGGCTGTGGTCCTGGTGGTCCGGCCGGAGGGGCTGTTCCCGGCCAGCCGTCGATGATGAAACAATCTCTCCTTTCGGTGCGCGGCATCGCCATCGCGATCGTGCTGCTGATGCTGGCGCTGCTGCCTCTCTATTCGCAGCTCACCGGCAATATCTTTGCACTGACGCTGTTCACCCGTATCCTGATCTATGCGCTCGCCGCTGCGAGCCTCAATCTGATCATGGGCTATGGCGGCATGATGAGTTTCGGCCATGCCGCCTATCTCGGCATCGGCGGTTACGCGGTCGGCATTCTGGCGCATGAGGGCATTTCGTCCGGCTTTATCCAGTGGCCGGTGGCGATCGCGGTGTCGGCGCTGTTCGCGCTCGTCATCGGCGCATTGTCGCTGCGCACGCGCGGCGTCTACTTCATCATGATCACGCTCGCCTTCGCGCAGATGGCCTATTACATCGCTGCCGGCATGGCGCGCTATGGCGGCGACGACGGCCTGACAATCTACAAGCGCAGCGACTTCGCCGGCCTTATCAACCTTTCGGACCGCGTACAGTTTTATTATCTGTGCTTCGTGCTGCTGCTGGCGGCGATCTACCTGATCTACCGCATCGTCAATTCGCGGTTCGGCATGGTGGTGCAGGGCGCGCGTTCGAACGAAAAGCGCATGCAGGCGATCGGCTTCCCGACCTATCGCTACCAGCTCGCCTGCTTCGTGATCGCCGGCACGTTGTGCGGCATCGCCGGCGCGCTGCTCGCCAACAACACCGACTTCGTCAGCCCGGCCATCATGTACTGGACGCGCTCCGGCGACCTGATGGTGATGGTGATCCTCGGCGGCATGGGCTCGCTGTTCGGGCCGGTGTTCGGCGCCATCGTGCTGCTGGTGCTGGAAGAGCTGCTGTCGCAGTTCACCGAATACTGGCAGATCATTCTCGGTCCGATGCTGCTCCTGATCGTGCTGTTCGCACGCGGTGGCATCGACGGCATGCTCGGGAGGCGCCGTCATGACTGAAGCGCTTCTCCAGGTCAAAAACCTTAGCAAGCGGTTCGGCGGCATCGTCGCCACCGACGATCTGTCGCTCGACGTGCGGCAGAGCGAGCTGCATGCGCTGATCGGACCGAACGGCGCCGGCAAGACGACCCTGATCACGCAGCTCACCGGTCAGCTCACGCCGGATAGCGGCGCGGTGCTGTTCGCCGGTCAGGACATCAGCGGTCTGCCGGCCTATCAGCGCAGCCAGCTCGGTCTTGCGCGCTCGTTCCAGATCACGTCGCTGTTCCTCGATATGACCGCGCTCGACAATGTCGCGC
>JBQCFU010000410.1:0-8868 GCA_051958775.1 Pseudolabrys sp. | reverse complement strand
GACGATAGCGAAATTCGGCAGTCTGTTGGCTGCCGCCGTTCTGCTCGCCGCGCCTGAGCTGGCTGACGACTATCCGAACCGGCAGATCACGATGATCGAGCCTTATCCTGCCGGCGGGCCGAGCGATGTGGTTGCGCGGATCATCGCCGAGGGGCTGGGAAAACATCTCGGCCAGACCGTGATCATCGAAAACGTCGGTGGCGCGGGCGGGACGCTCGGGACCGGGCGCGCAGCTGCTGCGGCGCCGGATGGTTACACCATTCTCGGTGCCAGCATGGGATCGCATGTTGCCGCGCCGGCGTTCTATCCGAACCTGCGCTACGATTCGACCAAGGATTTCGCGCCGATCGGCATGACCGCGAATGCTCCCGCGGCAATCGTCGCCAAAAAGGATTTCCCGGCGAAGGATCTCAAGGAATTCATCGCCTATGTGAAGGCGAACGGTGAGAAAGTGAAGCAGGCGCATGGTGGCGTCGGTTCGTCGTCGCACATGGCTTGTCTGTTGTTTACCTCGCAGCTCGGTCTCAAGCCGACGCTGGTTCCGTTCCGCGGTACGGGTCCGGCACTGAACGACCTGATCGGCGGCCACGTCGATTTCTTCTGCGAACAAGCGGTCAGTGTTGCCGGCGCGGTCAAGGGCGGTACGATCAAGGCTTACGGTGTGTCGCAGGCCGAGCCGTCCAATGCGCTGCCGAATGTCCCGCCCGCACCGAAAGCCGGTGCGCCCAACTACACGATGAGCATCTGGAGCGCGGTTTTCGCGCCCGCGGGCACGCCGAAGGAGGCGCTCGACAAGCTCTCAGGTGCGCTCGAGAAAACGCTCGATGATCCCGCGACAGCCAAGCGGCTCGCCGAGCTTGGCGGCACGGTCCCGCCGAAGGCTGATCGCGGCCCGGCTCGCCTGGAAACAATCCTCAAAGCCGAAATCGCGCGCTGGTCGCCGGTTTTGAAAAGCGCATCCGCCAGCAACTAGTTGGCTGAACATTGATCGGGCGGTGGCTTTCTCAGCCATCGCCCAAACAAAGAAAGTGGAGACTATGAAGCGGTTGCGCGTTGCTGTTGTCGGAATTGGCTGGTGGTCTGATGTTCTGACCGACGCAGCGAAACGGTCCGATCTCTATGATGTCGTCACCTGTTATACCCGTTCGCCGGACAAGCGCGCTGCCTTTGCCGCCAAATATGGATGCGCGCAGTCTGACAGCTACGAGGCCATTCTGCGCGATCCGGAGATCGAGGCCGTCATCAACACCACGCCGAATGGCGTTCATCTGGAGACCACCCGGCAGGCAGCCGAAGCCGGCAAGCATGTCTTTCTCGACAAGCCGATTGCCAACACTATCGCGGAGGGTCTTGAGATCGATCGGGTCTGTGCCGAAGCGGGAGTTGTTTTGGCGCTCGGCTATCAACGGCGGCGGGAGAGCCATTTCCGCTGGATCAAATCCGAAATCGATCAGGGACGGTTCGGGAAGCTCGTTCAGGCCGAAGCCAATATCAGCCGCGACCGGCTCGGCAAGATCGACTTGTCGTCCTGGCGCTATCAGGCTGCGGGCATGCCCGGCGGCGTGATGCTGCAGATCGGCATTCACTACGTCGACGTGCTGGAGATGCTGATGGGGCCGGTCCGCCGCGTCCGTGGTGCGTCGGCACAGCTCGTTTTGCCGGGCGATAATCCGGACGTCGCCAACCTGATCCTGGAGCACGAGAGCGGCGCGATCTCGAATTTGACGGCGTCTTATGCGTCGGCGTCCGAATATTACATGATGAACATCTACGGGAAGGAAGCTTCCTCTTATTACGATCTCTTCAACGGGCTTCGGCATCTCAAGCGCGGTGAAACCGCGCCCACGGCGATCCCGACCGAGAAGAACGACACGATCCGTGAGGAAATGGATGAGTTTGTTCATTGCATCCGCAACGGAACGAAGCCGGAAACAGGCGGCGCCTGGGCCTCGCGTAATCTCGCGGTGATCAAGGCTGGCGTTCGCAGTGTTCGGGAAGGCCGCGCCGTCGACGTGGCCGATATGCTCAAAAGCGGTGAGTGAGGGAGCGATCATGCTCGATCAGACGCGATCTGGGGCCGGTGCCGACATCCGCGCCCGCGCCCGGGCGATCCGCGAGGCCGGGGGCTTCGCGGAAGCTCTGGCAAGCGATCGCTTGCCGAAGCTTGCAGCGATGACGCTGTCGGAAGCCTTGGTCCTCGGACTGCTGAAGCAGGGCGTTCGCACTTATTTCGCGATTTTTGGTCATGGCTCCACCGACCTTGGTGAAGTTCTGCGCATCTATGAAGCGGAGGGTGTGACGCGGACCATCAATTGCCGCAACGAGGTCGAAATGGCGCATGCGGCGACAGCGCTGCGCTGGCAGTATGGTGAAACCCCGGCAGTCATCACCTCGATCGGACCGGGGGCGTTGCAAGCCATGGCCGGCTCGCTAGCGGCAGCGTCGAACGGTGTCGGCGTCTATCACATCTATGGTGACGAGACGACGTATGGCGAAGGCTACAATATGCAGCAGGTGCCAAAACAGGAGCAGAGCCTGTTTGGCCAGATCACCGCGCTGATGGGGCAGTCTTATGTGCTGCACACGCCGCAGGCGCTGCGCGATGCGCTGCGTCGTGGTGCGCTCTGCGTGAACCATCCTTATCGTGCCGGACCGTTTTATCTGCTGTTGCCGATCAATACGCAGCCGGAGCGGTCGATGGTCAATCTGGAGGCACTGCCGGAGAAACCCCGCCTTGCGCCACTCGCGCCTGCGGATGATGACATGCTTGATCGCGCAGTTGCAGCCATTGCCGGCGCTGAACGGGTGATCATCAAGGCAGGCGGAGGAACGCGCGGCTATGACGCCGCTATTCGCAAGCTGGCCGAGGCATCCGGTGCCGCGGTGGTGCTGTCGCCGGGCTCGACGGGCGTTTTGCCGGACGCGCATCCGCAGAACATGCATGTCGGCGGCTCGAAGGGCTCGATCAGCGGCAATTACGCCATGGCGCATGCCGATCTGCTGATTGTCATCGGCTCGCGCGGTGTCTGTCAGGCGGATTGTTCCGGCATTGGCTACAAGCAGGCGAAGGCCGTCGTCAACATCAACGGCGAGCCCGAGGATGCGCTGCATTACAACCACACACTGGCGCTGGTGGGCGACACCGGTGTGGTGGCGTCACGCCTGGCCGAAAAGCTGACTGCCGCGAGGGCCGGCGACAACAAAAAGGCCTGGCTGGAGGCTTGCGCCAAAAAGAAAGCGGAATGGGGCCGCTACAAGCAGGAGCGCTATACCTGCGGCCCGCTTGCTGATGCCGTGTGGCAGCAGCCGGTTCTGACTCAGCCGGCGGCGATCAAGATCGTTGCGGATTTTGCAAAGCAGATCGGCGCGGGAAAATATTTCGACGCTGGCGACGTACAGGCGAACGGCTTCCAGATCGTCGAGGATGACAGGACCGGTGATACATTCACCGAAACCGGCGCTTCCTATATGGGCTTCGCGGTCAGTGGCCTGCTGGGCAGTGCCGCAGCACAGAAGCCGCGTTACAACATCGCCCTCACCGGCGATGGCTCCTTCATGATGAATCCGCAGATTCTGATCGATGCGGTTCAGCACAAAGTGCACGCGACGGTGGTGATCTTCGACAACCGGCGCATGGCCGCGATCACCGGCCTGCAACTCGCGCAATACGGAGCGGAGTTCAGGACCAACGACAGCGTCGCCGTCGACTACACGCGCATGGCCGGTGCTGTCGATGGTGTGCTGGCGTTGAGCGGCGGCACGACGGCGCAGGCGCTGAACGAAGCTTTGAAGCAGGCGCATGCCCACAAGGGGCTCTCGGTGATCCATGTGCCGGTTTACAGCGGCACGGATGAACGCGCTGGGCTTGGCGCCTGGGGACAGTGGAATGTCGGCAACTGGTGCGACGACGTCCAGAATGCCTGGATCGCGCAGGATCTTTGACGGGAATCGGGTTCATGTACCACGACAAGAATTTCGGGCTTTATATTGCCGGCGAATGGGGTTGGGGCTCGGGCCAGCAGAAAAAAGCGGTTCTCGATCCGGCGACTGAGGATGTGATCGGCCATATCCCCGATGCGACCCCGGAGGATATCGACAGTGCGCTGAAAGCCGCGGAGGCCGGATTTTCCGCCTGGCGCCGCGTGCAGCCGTGGGAGCGCAGCGCCAAGCTGCGCAAGGTGGCGGATCTTCTGCGGTCGCGGATCGACCAGCTCGCGGTATTGATGTCCACGGAGAGTGGAAAGCCGCTCGCCGAATCCGTCGGCGAGTGGAATGCCTGCGCCGATCAGTTCGAGTGGTACGCCGAGGAGACCAAGCGCATCTACGGTCAGGTCTATGACGGTCGGGACGCTGCGACCCGGATGTCGGTGATCTATCAGCCGGTCGGCGTTGTCGCTGCCTTCTCGGCATGGAATTTCCCGGCGCTGCTGCCGGCGCGCAAGCTCGCCGCGGCGCTGGCGGCCGGATGCTCGGTGATCCTCAAGCCGGCCAGCGAGGCGCCCGCTTGCGCCGCGGCGATCATCCACGCCTGCCACGAAGCGGGCATCGGAGCCGGGGTCGTCCACATGGTGACCGGCAATGCTGCACGGATCGCCGAGCAACTGATCCGCTCGCCGATCGTGCGCAAGGTGTCGGTCACCGGTTCGACACCGGTCGGCAAACAGATTCTGCATCTGTGCGCTGACGGCGTGAAGAAAGCGTCGATGGAGCTTGGTGGCCACGCGCCGGTATTGATTTTTGAGGATGCGGATATCGACGCCGCTGCCGAAGCCTGCGCCGGCGCGAAATTCCGCAACTGCGGTCAGGTCTGTGCTTCACCGAGCCGCTTCTTCGTCCAGGAGCCGGTGTTCGATCGGTTCGCGCGGCGGTTCGCCGAAATCGCGAAATCGCTCAAGCTCGGTCGCTTCGATGAGCCGGGCGTCAATCTCGGGCCGCTCGCCAATCAGCGCGGCCTCGATCACACCAAGAAGCTGGTGCAGGACGCGATCGACTGCGGTGCGGAAGTCCTGGCGGGCGGCGCACCGCCCGTGAGCCGCAACCGCGGCTATTTCTTTGAACCCACTGTGCTTGGCCACGTTCCCGATCAGGCGCTGATCATGCGGGACGAACCGTTCGCTCCGGTGGCGCCGATCACGACGTTCAAGACCTTCGACGAGGTGATCGCCCGCGCCAATGCCACCCCCTTCGGCTTGACCGGCTATCTGTTCTCGCGCAGCCAAAGGACCGCAACGCTGGCGGCCGAGGCGCTGGAGGTGGGGATGGTCGGGGTCAACGAACTGGCAATCGCGTCCGCCGAAATGCCGTTTGGCGGTGTCAAGGAAAGCGGCATTGGACGAGAAGGTGGGAGTCTCGGTATCAAGGACTACCTCGAGCCGAAATTCATCAAGACCAAGCTGGTTTGACAGGGTCGCATCGTTTCATGTCGCAGAAGAACGACGTCGGGTTCGCCAACGGTCTCACCAACTATGGTGACCGGGATTTCTCCCTTTATCTCCGCCGCTCCTTTGCCCAGTCGATGGGCTATTCGCGGGAGATGCTGACGAGGCCGGTTGTGGGCATCGCCTATACCGGGTCGGGCTTCAATAATTGTCATCGCCATTTTCCGGAATTGCTGGAAGCGGTGAAGCGCGGCGTGCTGGCCGCCGGCGCGCTGCCGGTCGCGTTCCCGACGATCTCGCTCGGCGAAGTGTTCCTCAGTCCCACCAGCCTGAAATTCCGCAATCTGATGGCGATGGACACGGAGGAGATGATCCGCGCCCAGCCGATGGACGCGGTGGTGCTGATGGGCGGTTGCGACAAGACCGTGCCGGCGCAACTGATGGGCGCGGTTTCGGCGGCGCGCCCGTCGATCATGCTGATCGGCGGGCCGATGATGACCGGCCGGCATCGTGGCGAACGGCTTGGCGCGTGTACTGACTGCCGCCGGTTCTGGGCTCGGTATCGCGCCGGCGACGTCAGCAACGATGAGATTTCGACGGTCGAAGGGCGGCTTGCCACCACATCCGGCACCTGCGCGGTGATGGGCACCGCTTCCACCATGGCCTGCATCGCCGAAGCGCTCGGCATGACGCTGCCGGGGACGGCGGCGATTCCTGCCGTACACGCCGACCGGCTGCGTGCGGCCGAAGCGACCGGCGCTGCCGCAGTGCGGCTGATCGGTTCATCGACGCTGACGCCAGACAAGATTGTGAATCAGAAGTCGGTGGAGAATGCGCTGCGGGTGCTGCTTGCGCTCGGCGGTTCGACCAATGCGGTGATCCATCTGACGGCGATTGCCGGTCGCGCGGGCGTAGCCGTGTCGCTGGAGCGGCTCAATGAATTGTCGGAAACGACGCCGGTGCTGGTCAACCTCAAGCCGGTCGGCAACGGCTACATGGAGGATTTCCACGCCAGCGGCGGCATGGGCCAGTTGCTGCGCGAACTGAAAGATCTGCTGCATCTGGATTGTATGACCATTACCGGCGAGACGCTGGGTGAGCGGCTGGCTGCAGAACATGACGACTATGTGGATCGTGCGGTGATCGCCGCACGCAGCGAGCCACTGGAGCCGAAAGGCGGGCTCGTCGCGCTGTTCGGCAATCTTGCGCCGAAGGGCGCGATCCTGAAACGCTCGGCCGCTGATGCGCGGCTGTTCGAGCACGAAGGTCGTGCCATTGTGTTCTCGTCGCTGGCTGATCTCGCTGCGCGGATCGATGATCCTGCGCTCGATGTCACGGCCGACGATATCCTGGTGCTGCAGAATGCCGGTCCGCATGCGCCGGAGGCTATGCCGGAAGCAGGCTACCTGCCGATCCCGAAAAAACTCGCCGCCAAGGGCGTGAAGGACATGATCCGCGTCTCGGACGCGCGCATGAGCGGCACGGCGTTCGGTACGATCGTGCTGCATGTGACGCCGGATTCGGCGTCGGGCGGACCTCTTGCCGTGGTGCGCACCGGCGACCGCATTCGCCTGTCGGTCAGCAAGGGCCGGATTGATCTGCTGGTGGACGAGGCCGAACTCAAGCGCCGCGCCGGCACTGTTCCTCCCGCAGAAACGCCGCCGACGCGCGGATATTCAGCGCTTTACGCGCGGGAAATCCTCGGCGCGGACGAAGGATGCGATTTCCGCTTTCTCAAATCGCCGGCCTGATGGCCCGGACAGTCGCCGTGTATGCCGATGCGGGCATGCCGTCGGCTGGTCGCACGCGTCACGAATGAACAAGAACGATAGTTGGTGAAGGCTCCGGAACATCCGGAGAAACTGACGATGACTCAGCCGATTCAGATCCGCATGAGCGGTTATGGCCCGCCAACGACAGGGTTTTCCCGTTCACTAAAATTTATCGGCGATCGCATCACCGCGCAGTTTGGTGATCGGGTCGACATCAAATACGTCTATAACATTCTGGACCTCGCCTATAAGGGTGAGGACATTTTGTGGCTCGTCGAGCAGGGCTTGCTGACGATGGGCTATCAATCTTCCAGCTATCTGACCGATCGCGTTCCCGAACTCGGTTTCGTCGACCTGCCATTTCTGTTTTCCAGCAACGCCCAGGCGCGCGCAGCGATGGACGGGGCGCTTTGAGATTTGCTGGTCAGGAAGATCGAAGAACGTTGCAATTACCGCATCCTCGGTTGGTTTGAGAACGGCTTCCGGCACATTTCCAATCGGTTGCATCCGGCACGCCGTCCGGCCGACTTCGCCGGCATGTCGATGCGAGTGCTGCCCAGCGATGTGCAGAAGCGTACGTTCGAGCTGATCGGCGCGCGTGCCATGCGGATGGACCTCTCCGAAGCAATCGCAATGGTGAAGGCCGGGACGCTGGATGCACAGGAGAATCCGTTAGCGAATACCGTGACTTATGGTGTGCATCAGTTTCATAAATTTCACACGTTGACGGGCCACTTCTATATCTCGCGGCCGATTTTCTTCCATCGAAATGCGTTTGATGCGTGGCCGGCGGATCTGCAGGCTGCGATGCGCCAGGCCGTATCGGATGCTGTGGTATGGCAGCGCACCTTGGCTGAAGAAGAGCATGTTGAGGCGCGGAAGGCGATCGAAGACGCCGGCTGCGAATTCGTCGAGGCGGATCACGACGCGTTTGTCGATGCGGTGCAACCGCTGCTGAAGGATGCGCGCTCGGTCTACGGGGACGCGATGTTCAGGTTGTTACCCGCAGCGTGATGTAATTTATCCACGCGGTATATATTTCGAACGTGCTGGTGCTTACGCAGCTCTATCGATCGAGCTGTAACTCGTTGCCATCCTGACGGCGATTTTGAAAATCGCATGAGCGAGCTTTTCGGGGTCAAGATAATTACATATTAGGTCAGCGCGAGTTGCCGCATGTGCAGCGCTTCACGTCAACTTTCAGTTGCTTAAGTTCGGCGATGCGTTGGTCGATCCGCTCATTCCAGATCTTCGACATCGGCTCCCAATCCTTTTTGGGTAGCGGAAACTGATTAGGCAGGGCGGCCAACTGTTCGGCGATCTCCTCGAGGCTGAACCCGGCAGATTGCGCAAGCGTGATATATGTAATCTTGTGAAAGGTGGATTCGCTGTAGCGGCGATGGCCCCCGCTCCCTTGGCGCTCGGATTCGATGAGGCCGAGCTTTTCATAGTAGCGCAGGGTGGACGCAGGGATTGCGCTGCGCTGGCACATCTCACGGATGTTGATGGACTCGCCAGGGCAGAGGGGAATCAACTGGTTTCACCTTTCATAGCCCGTCGTGAACAAACAACGCGACCAGCGTGCATGTCTGCGCCAACCTTTCTGTCACCTCGACGATGTCGCTAGCAAAAAAATGAGCCGGTGACGAGGCTACCCTCTTGACTGAAGTTGAAGTCAACTTCAATATAGAGGCTCACCAGTTTTGGTCAAGAGGCCT
>JBQCFU010000409.1:0-4371 GCA_051958775.1 Pseudolabrys sp. | reverse complement strand
CGGCCGTAGCTCGACGGGATGGCTTTTGCGCCGTGCACCTCATGGACTCACATGACGCAGTCATTGAAGCGCTTGCTGATCATTACGGTGCAGTCCGCCCCCGACTGTGCGAGCAACTCATTCATGATCGGATCGGCGTGCCGGATCAGCGGATCGGTGTCCCGGATGATGCTTTCATATTTGCTGAAGGCCGGGCCGAGCGCATAGGCCGCGCCGGTGACGGGCGACAGGAACTGGGCGCCGACCAGATTGCGGACATGCCGGTAGATCGTGCTGGTCGGGATCTTGAGTGCGCGCTTCATCTGATCGACGGTCCACGCCGGCCGGCGGCGATCGAACAGCTGCAGGATCATGATCTGGCGGCTGGTATTTTTCTTCATGTCGCGGATCTGGCCGGAGTGATGCGGTGTCGGGCCGCGCGTAGCGGTGCGCTGCGGTCGAGTCAATCATCCTACCTTTTATCGTCCGTTCGTCCCACGGCAATCCGCCGCGCTCCCGAGACCGACGGTGGAGCGGACAGCGGCTGGCGATGGCGGGCTTTTCGATTGGAGCGATCAGGCTCCATCGCGGTAGATGACAGCCGCTTGGATGTCGTGAGCGGGGATGGTCTTGCGACGATTGGTGCTTCATCAGCGCCTCATGCAGGGGTGGCATGAGGTCTCCGTTGCTGTTCCGATGGGCAACCATTCCAGTATCTGGATTTTGCCGAAACGGTACGGCACTTATTCCCGAAAAATGAGATTTATGAAAATACCCAAAAAGCAATAATCCGGATTGACGCGGATTTCCGGAAGAATATCATTTTGGCAATTCCCTTGCCTGCCTTTCGACCCGCTGACCCGATCACGAGGAATGCGCGTGGTTTACGTTGCAGTGCGCGCAAGTAGAACAAACAACGACACGATTTAAAGGAGCTATACGCGCGCACGCAGATGCGCATCTGAAGCTGGTCACGACGTCACGGCAGTGTTTCTGGACGACACGTTCTTCAACTCTGGCACGAGGCAATTTGAAATGACCCCGGATGATGTAGTGAAGCGGATCAATCGTCAGGAAGTGATCGATCTCGCTCTCGCACTCGGCAACATCGACAGCCCGAACGGCAGCGAAGGCATCGCCGGGCAATACGTCTATGACTGGCTCAATCAGAACGGTTTCAAACCGAAGAAATATGCGCTGACGCCGGAGCGCTTCAATGTCGCGGCCTGGCTGAATGGCAGCGGCGGCGGCTACAATCTGATCTTTAACAGCCATCTTGACACGACGCTGCGGCCGGATGCGATCTGGTCTGCGCGCAACCCGAACGATCCGCTTTATCATTCCGCCTGGATTCAGGGCGACGAACTGCACGGCGACGGCCTCGTCAACGACAAGGGGCCGATGGCTGCGTGTCTCGTCGCAGCGAAAGCAATCAAGGATGCCGGCTATCCGCTGAAGGGCGATCTGATCGTCAGTGCCGCTGCCGGCGAAATTTCGCGCGAGCCGGTCGAGGAGTTTCAGGGCTGGCAATATCTGAGCAAGGATCTCGGCGCGCGCTTCATGGTGACCCATGGTGCGGTCGCGGATTTCTGTCTGATTGCGGAGGGCACCAGCTTCGGCATCGTCTGGATCGAGCCGGGCAAGGCGCACTTCAAGGTGACGGTCTATTCCGATCAGCCGCGCTACTACTCGCCTTATCTGCCGCGGCCGACGGGGATCGTCGATGCGCCGAATGCCATCGTGCGGACCACGGCGGTGATCCAGGCGTTCGAGGCGTGGGCCTACGAATACGAGCAGCGCAACACTTACAAGGGACAAAGCGGCACGGTGATCCCGAAGGCCAGCGTCAATGCGGTGCGTTCGGGCTATCCCTACAATCTGACCAGCACGCCGCAGCTTTGCAGCTTCTATGTCGATACCCGCATCCTGCCGGGCGCCAATCCGCTGGATGTCCGCGACGATCTGAAGAAATTGCTGAAAGACGTCGGCGTGCCGGGCGAGGTGGAGCTGTTCCTGTATCGGCCGGGATTTGAAGCAAAAGGCATCGAGCCGTTCGTCGATACGGTGCGGCGCTGCCATGCGCAGGTGTTTCCGACGCCGCCGCAGACGGTCAGCCCGTCGGTGTCGAGCATGTGGCGCGATGCCAATGCCTTCAACGAACTCGGAATCCCGGCGCTGAGTTATGCGCCGCGCTCCGCCAGCCACGCCTCGAGCAAGAGCTTCAAGATCGAGGATCTGGTGAATGCCTCTATCGTCTACGCCAGGATCGCGATGGATCTCTGCAACCAGGATCGTCCACGCGGTCTGCCGCTCGGATGCCACGTCAATGCCGATATCGCCGCGGAGGTGCAGAAGCGATCGACCTGATGCGCGGCAGCCGAAGCCGGGGTTCGTTTGAAATACGTGAACTGATCACACGAGAATTCTCTTACGGGGGCTCACGATGGTTTACTTCTTTTCGACCTCTCTGCTCGATCAGCGCATCCGCACGACGGCCGTGGCGAGGGCAAAATTCGCTGGCGCGGTTGGCGTACCGCGTCGTGCTGCAGCGTTGGCGACGGCGGCGTTCGCGATTACGGTCGGCTTTGGTTCATGCGCGTCGCCCGCGGCGGCACAGGAATGGCCGAGCCGCTACGTCAAGGTGGTCGTCCCTTACGGTGCCGGCGGAATTTCCGACGTGATCGGCCGCATCACGGCCGAGCGGCTCGGCAAGAAGTTCGGCCAGTCGTTCGTGGTCGAAGCGCGTCCCGGCGCCAACGGCGCGATCGGCACGGAGTATGTGGCTCGCTCGCCCGCCGATGGCTATACGCTCTACGAAGCCGGCGGCGCGCAGTTCTCGGTCGTGCCGCTGATGCAGAAGCTGTCCTACGATCCGATCAGGGACCTTGCGCCGATCAGCATGATTGCCAGCAACGGCATGGCGCTGGTGGTCAATCGTGGTCTTCCCGTCACCAGCGTGAAAGAGTTCATCGATTACGCGCGCGCCAATCCGGGCAAGATCAATTACGGCTCGGTCGGCCGTGGCGCCAGCAGTTCGCTGGTGCCGGCGGCCTTTGCCCTCAAGGTGGGGCTGAAATTTGTCGAGGTTCCTTACACCGGCGCGCCGCCGGCCATCACCGATCTGCTGAGCGGCAATATCCAGATGTTCTTCGGCAATGTGTCCGACATCGTCAGCATCATGCGGTCGGACAAGGTGCGCGTGCTGGGCATCTCCACCGAGAAACGTCTTGCGGAGTTTCCCGATGTGCCGACCATCGCCGAGACGGTGCCGGGTTTTGTCGTGACCGCCTGGAACGGCTACTTCGCGCCGGCGGGAACGCCGAAGCCGATCATCGAGCGCCTGTCGAAGGCGCTTGGTGAAATCGGGCGGGAGCCTGAGGTGATCCAGGCGATGGCCAAGCTCGGCGTCGATTCCGTCACCACGACGCCGGAAGGGCTGGCCGCGGCGATCCAGACCGATCTTCCGATCTATCGCGCCGCTGCCGAAGCGGCGGGATTGATCAAGAAGTAGCGGGCGGTGCCGCGGTGACAGCAGTTCCTTGTTCTATGCGGCGCTGCTGATCGACGGCAGGAGATCCGTGCCGGCAGCGGCGGCGATGGCGCCGCTGCGCACGAGATCCGAAGCGCTCTGCAGATACGGATAGATGTACTGGTCGTCCTCGATATAGGGGACCTTGGCGCGCACGCAGGCGTGGACCGCCTGCAGCGGAGCGCTCGACGCGAGCGGCCGGTGGAAGTCGCAGCCCTGCGCGGCGGTGAGCAGTTCGATGCCGATCACGGCGGCGGCGTTCTCGGCCATGGTGAGTAGCCGGCGCGCGCCATGTGCGGCCATGGAGACGTGGTCTTCCTGATTGGCCGAGGTCGGGATCGAGTCGACGCTCGCCGGGAATGCCTTCTGCTTGTTCTCCGAGACCAGCGCCGCGGCGGTCACCTGCGGGATCATGAAGCCGGAGTTGAGACCGGGCTTCGCCGTGAGGAATGCCGGCAGGCCGGAGAGGGCGGGATCGACCAGCATGGCGATGCGCCGCTCGCAGAGCGAACCGATTTCGCAGATTGCCATGGCGATCATGTCGGCGGCGAAGGCGACCGGCTCGGCGTGGAAGTTGCCGCCGGAGAGGGCTTCGCCATCGGCGGCGAACACCAGCGGATTGTCGGTGACGCTGTTGGCTTCGACCGCGAGCACGCCGGCGGCGTTGCGCAGCACGTCGTAGCACGCGCCCATCACCTGCGGCTGACAGCGCAGGCAGTAGGGGTCCTGCACGCGTTCGTCATTGACGAGATGCGAGGCGCGGATCGCGCTGCCCGCGAGCAGTTGCCGCAAGGTCGCGGCGGCTTTCACCTGGCCCTGATGCGGACGCAGCGCGTGGATGCGTGGATCGAACGGCGTATCGG
>JBQCFU010000408.1:0-2678 GCA_051958775.1 Pseudolabrys sp. | reverse complement strand
GGTCGTCGATGCCACCTTCAAGATGCCGGGCGTCACGCCGCTGCCGATCGACGATTATCTCGCCGCGCACATTCCGGGCGCGGTGTTCTTCGACGTCGATGCGGTGTCGGATCATTCCTCATCGCTGCCGCACATGTATCCTGATGCCGCGCAGTTCGCGCGCGATGTCGGCGCGCTCGGCATTTCTTCCGGGGATACGGTCGTGGTCTACGATTCCGGCGGCTGGGTCGCGGCGCCGCGGGCGTGGTGGATGTTCCTGTCGTTCGGCCACAGCAATGTCTGGGTGCTCAACGGCGGCCTGAAGAAGTGGCAGGCCGAGGGGCGGCCGGTGGAATCCGGCAAGGCATCGCTGAGGCCGGGCAAATTCACTGCGGCGTTCGATCCGGCATACGTGCGCAGCAAGGGACAACTCGTCGACAACCTGTCCGCGCATCGCGAACAGGTGATCGACGCGCGCGCCGCCAACCGCTTCAAGGGCAGCGTCGCGGAGCCGCGGCCCGGCCTGCGTTCGGGACACATCCCGGGCAGCCGCAACCTGCCGTACAACAACCTGTTCGACGCCGCGACCGGCACCATGAAGCCGCTCGACGATTTGCGCGCGGCGTTTACCGGCGCGGGTCTCGATCTCGCAAAACCGGTCGTGACCACCTGCGGTTCCGGCGTATCCGCCGCGGTGCTGACGCTCGCGCTCTATCGCCTCGGCGTGCGCGGCTCGGCGCTCTACGACGGCTCGTGGTCGGAGTGGGGCATGGCCGATGGGCCGCCGGTCGCGACGGGGGCAGCCTGAAAATGACTAGTTGCTGCTGAATGGCGATCCTGCGAACGGATCGGCCGGCTTTGGCGGCGCGGCAGGCCTGACGATACGTGCGCGCCGCACGAGCGGTCGGCGTTTGACGACATGTTTCTTGGTGGTGGCCGGTTTTTTCGTGGCCGGTTTTATGGTCAGCGAAGCCTTGTCGAAGGCTTTGGGCCGTTCGACCGGCATCGGGATATTGAGGGCTGCGATCTTCGCCGGGGCATCGCTGGAAGCAGCCGGACTTGCAACATTGGCTGGCGCACCTTGGGGTGCCTGATCGGAAACGACAGCCTTCGCCTCGACAGGGGCGGGAGCCGGCACACCGCTTGTCGCGCTTCCCGTCGCTTCAGTCGCGCCGGTTTCGGCCGTTGCCACGGTGGTCGAGACGGAAATTTTCGGCTCTGCGATTCCGGGCGCGCTGCCGGTCGTCGCATTATCCGCCGCCGTGTTGTCGACCTTGGAAGGAACAGGCTTGGAATCGTCGCTTGCGGCCGGAGCGGACGCTGCTTCAACGGAAGTTTGTCCGATTGGTATCGGCCCTGATGTAGTCTCGGCCTGTCCAGCGGCATCTGCTTCTTGAGCGATGGCGGCCTGTGTCTCGTTCGGCCGCTCGGCAGGCGTGGGCGTCGAGGCGGTCCCGTCCGCCGCCGCGGTATCGGGCTTGGGCGCCACGGGCATCGATGGCGCCGCAATCGCTGCAGGCGCGACGTCGGCCGGCGCTGCGGGAGCAGGCGTGGCGGCGGTCTTCTCAACGGGCGCGCTCGGCCCGGGGGTCGTGTCGTCGGCGCGAGGCGCGGCCGAGAGGGTGGCCACCTTCTCGGTCACGGCGGTATCAGCCTCGGGTGAGGGTGCGATCTCCGGTACTGTCGGCACGGCGACTGCGGATGCCGCGCCCATGACCTCAGGCGCGGGATCGTGCCGGTCCGGATTGCCTATGGGGGTGTCGACTTGCAGAACCGCGAGGGTGGGTTCGGTTTCCTGACGGCTTGCGAACACCACTTCCGGAATTTGCTTCAGGGGAAGACTCGCGAATTCCTCATGCGTCGCCCGCAGCAGGGCCGCGGCGCCGAGGCCGAAGACCAGCATCGAGACGGACAGAACGATCGCGGCAAGCAGGAAACGGAAGCCAGGCAACATGGATGAAGGTTCCGCCTTCGCCGCGCTGTCTGCGAAGGTGATCGAGCCACTCGGAACGCGGTGCGGATACGCGCTCGTTCGCCGGGTCGCGCCACCAAGTCCCGGCGAATCAAGCAGTTTTGAGAATACCGCAATACCCAGATCACGCGCTCTCAAAATTGCCTGCTGCAGAGGTCCAGGCCGGTTCAGTGCGGCATTGCGGTCACGCTTCGCCGCGATCTCGGAAATATGACCGAATCCCGGGCGATTGTGTCAGAATTGTCTTGAATGCGCCGCTATCCTGCGCGATGTGGCCGTTAACGATCCAGTGTTCGCTTCGGCTTATACAAGGGCGATGATGATCAAACGCATTCTCACGATTTTTGCGACCGTCGCGGTTGGCGCAGCGGGAACCTCGCTTGCGCAGGCGCAGGGCTATCCGCAGCCGCCGGGCCCGGTTTATTCCGCAGCCGCACCTTCGGCGTCGCCGGCCGACTACAACCGGCCCGACGCGATGGACGGCGTGCCCGACTACGATGCGGTCGACGACGATCAGGCGCCCCGCCGGCACAATTCGGCCGGGCTGCCGACGCCCGGCCCGATCATGTCGCCGGACGATCCGCGCTATGGCCGGCCGGATTCCGCTCCGGTCTATTCGAGCCGTGCGCCGCAGGGTCCCGCACCGCAGGGTCCGGTGATGTCGCCGGACGATCCCCGCTACGGCCAGCCCGGCCCGGCCTATTATCCGCCGCGTGCGCCTGGCGCA
>JBQCFU010000407.1:0-5004 GCA_051958775.1 Pseudolabrys sp. | reverse complement strand
GGAAGCCGGCCGCGATCAGCAAGACGCGGCGTAACGCCAAGCCTGGCTTTACCTTCTTCGGCAGGGCGAGGGGGCGCTGGCCGTTGAGGCGCCAGAACGCGAGTTCGGGATGGACTTCGTAGCAGCGTTCACGCAGCGATGCGTCATTGCGTAGAGCCACATCAAGCGCGCGGATTTTCGGCGCGATGTTGAAGAGTTGCTTCGACACTTTGCGTGGCGGATCGGAGGCAGCGAGGGCGAGTGCGCAGGCGGTGGCGTAATCGTCCGCTTCCACCGCGGCGCGCGGTGGCACCGAGAACACCGAGGATTGCCGCGCGCCGAGCAGAGGCCGCACCGCATTCTCCGCAGTACGGCCACCGATCCCGCCGCGCTCCGGCAGGCCGATCGGCATGTCGATGGCGATGATCGCGGGCCGATGCGGCATGCGCAGCGCATCGGCGATGTCGCGATGGAAAGCGACCTTGCTCGCGTCGCCCTCGGGCTCGACGAGAACGACGAGCCATCCACCCGGACAGCCATCAATGCCGGCAAGCCAAGTTTTGGAAAAATCTGCAGCCATGACCACGACAGTGGCATGTCATGCGTGTCGCCGGTAGCATGCCGCGCCACCGCAGGGGAGTTTCATGACCATTCGTCCACGTCGCAGTGTCCTTTACATGCCCGGCTCCAATGCCCGCGCGATCGAGAAGGCAAAGTCATTGCCGGTCGATGGCGTGATCCTCGATCTCGAGGATGCCGTTGCGCCGGATGCGAAAGCGGCGGCACGCCAGCAGGTGGCGGATGCGGTGGGGGCCGGTGGTTTCGGTCCACGTGAGGTGGTGATCCGCACGAACGCTATCAGCAGTCCCTGGTTTGCCGACGACATCACGGCGGTGATCCAGGCGAAGCCCGATGCGGTCTTGATCCCGAAGATCGAAACCGCACAGCAGCTCGAACTGGTCGGGCAGCGGCTGCTCGACGGCCACGCCCATCTCAAAATCCGCGTCTGGGCGATGATCGAGACGCCGCGCGCGATCTTCAACATCGAAGAGCTCGGCCGCGCGGCCGCGGATTCGGAAACGCGCCTGACCTGCTTCGTGCTCGGTACCAACGATCTCGCCAAGGAAACGCGGGCGCGGCAGGTGCCGGGCCGGACGCCGATGCTCGCATGGCTGTCGATGGCGGTAATGGCGGCGCATGCCGGCGGCATCGACGTGCTCGACGGCGTCTACAACGACATCGCCAATGCCGAGGGCTTCTTGCGCGAATGTGAGCAGGGCCGCGATTTCGGCTTCGACGGCAAGACGCTGATCCACCCGAACCAGATCGCCCCCTGCAACACCGTCTTCTCGCCGGCACCGGACGAGGTTACGCAGGCGCGCGCCATGATCGCCGAATTCGCCAAGCCCGAAAACAAGGGCAAGGGCGTGGTCCAGATCGGCGGGCGGATGGTCGAGCGCATGCACGCGGAGATGGCGGAGCGGACGGTAGCGATCGCCGAAGCCATTGCCGCGCGGCACGGCTAAGAACTTGGAATATCAGAAAGTTTAGGCTCGATATTTCAAGCTTAAAATTTCTCTCTTGCCCGGTGATACGCTGCGCTATAATTCGAACGGGTTTTGGACAGTCAGGAGCATCCCCTATGTCACAGGCGGCCGAAAAGCAGACCGGCAAAAAGGTGGTCAGTCTCAAGGATTCTGCCTTTGTCTGGGAGGATCCGCTCGATCTCGAGCATGACCTGACCGAAGAAGAGAAGATGGTGCGCGACACCGCGCGGGGCTACGCGCAGGACAAGCTGATGCCGCGCGTGCTGACCGCCTATCGCGACGAGCGGTTCGATCCCGAGATGTTTCAGGAGATGGGCGCGCTCGGCCTGCTCGGCCCGACGGTGCCGGAAGAATACGGTGGCGCGGGTCTCGGTTACGTCTCCTACGGCCTGATCGCCCGCGAAGTGGAGCGCGTCGACTCAGGCTATCGCTCGGCGATGTCGGTGCAGTCGTCGCTGGTGATGTATCCGATCTACGCCTACGGCACCGAGGCGCAGCGCAAGAAGTATCTGCCGAAGCTCGCCTCAGGCGAGATGATCGGCTGCTTCGGTCTGACCGAGCCGGACTATGGTTCCGATCCCGGCGGCATGATCACCCGGGCCGAGAAGGTCGCCGGCGGCTACAAGCTCAACGGCTCCAAGACCTGGATTTCCAACGCGCCGGCCGCGCATGTGGCGGTGGTGTGGGCGAAGCTCGACGGCAAGATCCGCGGCTTCATCGTTGATCGCGGCACCAAGGGTTTCTCGACGCCGAAGCTCGAAGGCAAGCTGTCGCTGCGCGCGTCGATCACCGGCCAGATCGTGCTGGAAGATTGCGTGGTGCCGGAAGAGAACATTTTCCCGGAGATCACCGGCCTTGCCGGTCCGTTCGGCTGCCTCAACAATGCGCGCTACGGCATCGCCTGGGGCGCCATGGGCGCGGCGGAATTCTGCTGGCATCGGGCGCGGCAATACGTGCTTGACCGCAAGCAGTTCGGCCGGCCGCTCGCTGCCAACCAGCTGGTCCAGAAGAAGCTCGCCGACATGCAGACCGAGATCGCGCTGGGTCTCGCCGGTGCGCTGCGGCTCGGCCGCATGCTGGAAGATCACCGTGCGGCGCCGCCGTCGATCTCGCTGATGAAGCGCAACAACTGTGGCAAGGCGCTGGATATCGCCCGCGCCGCGCGTGACATGCACGGCGGCAACGGCATCGCCGACGAGTATCATGTGATGCGCGTCATGTGTAACCTCGAGACGGTCAACACCTACGAGGGCGCGCACGACATCCACGCGCTGATCCTCGGCCGCGCGCAGACCGGCATCCAGGCGTTTTTCTAAACTGCCGGCGCAATAAGTTTTAGCCCGGATCGGTATTTAACCGGTCCGGGCATTTATAGTCCGCTGCCCGGCCTATGCCGGGCATGCGCGTCTGTCATTCCGGCGATTGTCCACCAGGATGCTTGCCACGCCGCTGGCCAGTGCGTATGGCCTTCGCGCGATGGATCTCCTCCACATCAGCTTGCTGGCGCTGACCGGTGTTGCCGCCGGGATCATTGCGGCGGTGGTGGGTGGAGCTTCGCTGGTCACCTATCCGGTCTTGATTGCGCTCGGCATGCCGCCCATCGCCGCGACGGTGACCACCAACGTCGCCCTGGTCCCCTCGAATTTCGTGGCCGCGCTGGCGGACCGCAAGGTGCTGCCGCCGCTCGATATGGGCTTTGTCCGGCTGGTCGTCGCGTCAGTCCTCGGTGCCGCAGTCGGTGCCGGCGTGCTGATGATGACGCCGGAGCGCGTGTTCGCGCTGATCGTGCCGCTACTGCTCGGTTTTGCAACGCTGATGTTCGCCTATTCCGGCCAGATCGCCGAATGGATTCGCGCGCGGGCGGAACGGCGTGGCCGGACCGTATCGATGGACATTACCAGCGCGAAATTCGTGCTGCCGGTGTCGTTCTATGGCGGCTATTTCGGTTCGGGTGTCGGCATCCTGATGCTCGGCGTGCTGTCGGTCGCGACCCGTGGCGACTATCGCGCGGCCAATGGGGCGAAGAACCTCATCACCAGCCTGAACAGCTCGGTCGCCACCTTGATCTAGGTGGCGCGCGATGCGGTGCCGTGGCCGTCGGCTCTCGCGCTGATGGCCGGCTCGATCATCGGCGGTTTGATCGGCTCGTGGGTGGCGCGAATTCTGCCGCGCCGGGTCATCCGTATCCTGGTGATCGGACTCGGCGCGGTGCTGACGCTGGAATTCGTCTACCGCTTCTGGCTGTAGACGGAAAAGATCACGCCGAAAAAGCCTAGCGCCGTCGCGACACGCCTTGCGGATGGCGTGCCAGTTCGGTCACGCGCGCCGTCATGCCGCTGTTCGGGTCTGTGAACGGCGCCAGCACAGTGAAGTGATTGGTGTTGGCGATCGTGGCGTAATGGGTGTGCGCCACGCCGCCCCACACCTTCGCGACCTCCTGGCTCTGGCGCAGGAATTCCGATGACTCCAGTGCGCCGGCCACGGCGTCGAGGGTTCGGCCCGGCGGCACCGGCCAGTGGATCGGCGAGATCAGTTGTGCCGAGGTCTCGGTCAGGCGGAGATTCGCGTTCATGCTGGTGTGTCGCAACGGCTCGACGTCGAACACCCCGGAAATCGAGTAGCCCGCCGGGACCAGATCGGCCGGCGCATCGGCGTCGAGCGTGCTCCAGGTGGTGGCTGTCATGCACGCCGTCAGATGTCCACCGGCGGAGTGGCCGTAGACCGCGAAGCGCTTACGGTATTTGCGCCAGAGCAGGAGGCAGGCGTTGCGAATCTGGTCGGTGATCTGAGCGATGGTCACGTCCGGGCAAAGGTCGTAGCCGGCGACCGCGACCGTCACGCCGCGCGCATTGGGGCCGGCGGCCATATGACTGAAGCTCGACGGATGCAGCGACATCCACCAGCCGCCGTGAACGAACAGCGCGAGCGGCGCATCGGCGTCGTCGGCGGGAAAGATATCAAGGATCTGCCGCGGCGAGGGGCCGTAGGACAGGCCGAGTTCCGCCTTGGGCCGTGCTGCGCGATAGGCAGCGGCATCGCGCGCCCATGCCTCGAAAATCTGCGGGTGCTCCGGCACGCGGGCGCGATTGTTGTATTCCTTCTCGTAATCAATGGTCATGACAGGTCCTCGCCGTTGGAACCCTCCTAGCATGGTCGCTTTCGCATCGGGAGGGGCGAAGCAGGACAAGGCAGGGGTTTGCTGGACCTGGAATCGGCGTTAAGGCTCACCCACGGAAGTCATTCTATGAAGGTCATCCCATGAAGGTCGGCGGCAAGCCGATGCGCAGCATCTGGGTCGAGGCCGATGGCGCGATCGGCGTCATCGATCAGACCGTGCTGCCCCACGAATTCCGCACCGTGCGGCTCTCGTCGCGCGGCGAGGCCGCCCCAGCGAATTACTCGGTGCTGGTGCGCGGCGCGGCGCGGCCCCGCGGGGGCGGGGCGTACGGCAAGGTGCTGGCCGGGGGGGAGGACGCCG
>JBQCFU010000406.1:0-5595 GCA_051958775.1 Pseudolabrys sp. | reverse complement strand
CTGCCGCATCCGGCGGATGATCGCCGAGACGCAGCAGCACAAAGCCGCGTCCATAACAGTCCAGGGTTGAGCGGCCATTGCTCAGCCAGATGTGCGGCGCGCGGGCACCCGGGCGGGTGGAGGGAATGTAGTGTTCCGGATCGTCGGAATCCGCCGGGCTGCCGTCATCGGCGCAGATCGGCGAATGGGCATAGCTGTAGCCGATCTGAAGGCCGGTCGTGCGGAACTGGCGGCCGACATCGCGCACCAGCGCCTGTCCGACTTTTTCCCGGACCGCGGCTCCGCCGCCGGTGTCGGCGTCGATTGCTGCAATATCGTCGCCGTGTTTGTCACCTTCGGCGTGAAACTGGGTCGCCATTTTGACGCTGCGGATGCCGATGGGCTGACGCTCTGTCGAATAGCTCTCCAACAGGTGTTCGCCGCCCCAGCCCTCGATCATGGCTGCGAGCTTCCAGCCGAGATCGACCGCATCGGCGATGCCGGTATTCATGCCAAGGCCGCCGGTCGGCGAAAGCTGATGCACGGCGTCTCCGGCGAGGAATACGCGACCGTGTCCGTAGCGTTCCGCGACGGCGCTGCGCCGCGCCCACAGGCTGGCGCCGAGCCATTCGACGTCGAGCGATCGGCCGAGCGCGCGCCGGAGAAATCCGTTCCGGTCCACCGTCTGCGGGTCGCAGGTGGGATCGGCATCGATCACCGTGAGCCGCCACAAGTCATCCGCCGGATCGATGACGCGGATGTTCGACCAGGCGCCGCGGCTGTCGAACGCGAAGAAGAATGTGGCCGGCTCGCGGCCGCAAATGTCGAGCAGGTTCGGTGCGCGGAAGTAGAAGTGGAGAGCACTGCCCAGCGTTTTGCCATCGA
Source organism: Pseudolabrys sp. (assembly GCA_051958775.1). Classification (GTDB taxonomy): domain Bacteria; phylum Pseudomonadota; class Alphaproteobacteria; order Rhizobiales; family Xanthobacteraceae; genus Pseudolabrys. Next base: position 4,731 of record JBQCFU010000406.1, on the reverse strand, counting down.
GGTTGATGCCGAGAGCTTTGCGAACGGAGCTTCCTGCGCCGTCGCAACCGACCAGATAGGCGTATTCGGCGCGTTCGCGCCGACCGGTCTCGACGTCGAGCAATTCGGCGCTCACGCCGTTCGCATCCTGCGTGAAGGATTCGAGCCGCGTTCGGTAACGCAGGCTGACATGCGGAAAGGCACGCGCGCAGTTTTGCAGGATAGGGTCGAACCACATCTGCGAGCAGACTTCGCGCAGCATCGGGCTGTGCGGCCCCGGCTGGGCCTGAGCGCGCGCGGGCCGGCGCAGCCGGCCCAGTTCGTAACCCGACAGGCTGGTGACGAACGACACATCGAGCGGGTAATCGTCCGGAAACGGGCAGTTGTGAACCTTGTCGGCAAGGCCCCAGCGCCGGCAGAATTCCATCGTGCGAATGCTGACTTCATTCCTCTTCGGCGTGTCGATGGTGCCATCGCCCTGTTCGACCAGCGTGCAGGCGATGCCGCGCCAGCCGAGTTCGCAGGCCAGAGTGAGACCGACCGGTCCTCCGCCAACGATCAAAACCTCACGACTGTGCATTCACGCGTCTCCCGTGCCTTGTCGATGTGTTTTCTGAGTGGTGTCGTTCAGCGTCGCCGGGCGGCGCCGATTGCGTCAGGGCTTGATGCCGGCAAATTTGACGACCTTCGCCCATTTCTCGATTTCGCTGGCGATATGTCGTCGAAAGTCGTCGGCGGAGCCGATGAAGGGTGACGAGCCAAGCGCGGCGAAGCGCGAGTTGAGTTCGGGATCGGCCAGCGCGGCATTGATCTCTTTGTTGAGCGTCGTGATGATCTCGGCCGGAGTGCCACGCGGCGCGCCGATGCCGAACCAGTTGCTGGCCTCATAGCCCGGCAGGAAATCCTTCATCGTCGGCACGTCGGGCATGGCGTCCGAGCGTGTCAATCCGGTCATTGCCAAAGCGCGCAGCCGGCCGGCCTTGATGTGCTCGATCGAGACCGGCAGGCCGCCGAAATAGACATGCACCTGGCCGGCGATCAGATCGGTCAGCGCCTGACCGCCGCCGCGATAGGGGACGTGCACCATGTCGATGCCGGCCATCATCTTGAACATCTCGCCGGCGATATGCGGCGCGGTACCAGGGCCGGGCGAGGCGAGGCTCAACTTGCCCGGATTGGCTTTGGCATGCGCGATGAATTCGGGAACCGTCTTCGCCGGAAATGACGGTGGCACCAGCATGAACAGGGCATCACGATTGATGCTGGCGACCGGTGCAATGTCGCGCATGAAGTCAAACGGCAGTTTCGAGTACAGTGTGACGTTGACCGCGTTGGACAGCATCACCAGCAACAGCGTGTAGCCATCGGCGGATGCATTGACGACGGTTTCGGTGGCGAGGTTGCCGCCGGCGCCCGGCCGGTTCTCGACGACAAAAGGCTGGCCGAGCCGGTCCGTCAGCCACTGAGCGATCAGGCGGGCGGAGATGTCCGGTCCGCCGCCGGCGGCGTTGCCGACCAGCAGCCGCACCGGCCGGACCGGATAAGTCTGCGCCTTGGCCAGGTCGGGAATGGCGAAGCCCGGCAGAGCGGAGCTGGCAATGGTCGCCCCGGCAAAATGGAGCATCCGACGGCGGCTGAGCTTCATGCACCTCTCCATTCGCCGCCTGTCCTGTCCGGTTGGGTTCAGGCAGGGCGGCGAAGCGGAGTGTGGACCAGACCACCTATAGCTCATATGCTGATTTTTACATGAAGGTTATAGGAAGCGCCTATGGATCCGGTGACGATGGAATGGGAGAGCCGCCTCGGTCACCGGCTGCGGGTGCGCGACCTCTATATTCTGTCGGTGGTCATCAAGGCTGGCGGGATGGCCAAGGCGGCGCGGCAGCTCGCGATGACCCAGCCGTCCGTTTCCGCGGCCATCGCCAATCTCGAACATGTGCTCGGTGTGCGGCTGCTGGACCGGAGCCGCCGCGGCACCGAACCGACGATCTATGCCGCGGCGAGCCTGAAGCGCGGCGTCGCCGTATTCGATGAACTCAAGCAGATCGTTCGCGACATCAACTTTCTGGCTGATCCGGCCAAGGGCGAGTTGCGGATCGGATGCTCGGACTCCGTAAGCGCCACGGTTCTCCCGCGTTTCATCGAAGCTTTTACCCGCCGTTTCCCTGAGGTCATTGTCCATGTCGACGACGTTCCTCCGCCGGCTATCGCCAGCGAGGGGCTCTATGAGCGCAAGTTTGACATCGTGTTTGCGCGACTATCGCCCGCAGCGCCCGATCTTCAGGCCGATGCCGGTTTGAGCATCGAATATCTGTTCAACGATCCTCTGGTCATTGTCTCGGGACCGAACAATCGCTGGGCGCGGCGTCGCAAGATCGCGCTATCGGAATTGATGACCGAGCCCTGGATCATGACGCCGCCGGGCACATGGAACCATGTCTGCATTGCGGAAGCCTGCCGCATGCAAGGTCTCGATCTGCCTAAGGCCACGCTGTCGGCATTTTCGACGCATCTTTCACGCCATTTCGTTGCGAATGGAGACTTCCTGACGACCTGCGCGCGAACGGTGGCCGAGGCTTGTTCGCTGAAGGTGTTGCCGGTCGAGCTGCCGGATCGGCCATGGATGCTGGCCATGGTGACGCTGCGCGACCGCACGCTGTCTCCGGTCGCCGAGCGGTTCATCGAATGCGCCCGCGTCGTGTCGAAAGAGATGTGACGCGCAACTCAGGGTGCGCGTCCTTGGCATGAAATCCACCGGTCCTGAACGGGGCAATCTCAAACCACATTCGTGAAATTTGTCTGGAAGCGCTCCCAACAGCTTCCATGGCCGTGGATATCCGGCGCATGGTTTGCACGATCGAAAGCAGCACGTGCGAGCCAGCCGACAATGACCGACATGTTGAAGGAAGGCCGGATTCGTCCGCAGCCGGCGTCACGTCCGTTCGGTGGTTACGAAGTCGTTCGCTCCAACCATATCGACGAAGAGTTGACGCTGACCGACAAGGGCACGCCCTGCGGCGAATATCTGCGCCGCTTCTGGCAACCTCTGGCGCTGTCGTCGCAGGTTTCCGATCTGCCGTTCGCAACCCGGTTGCTCGGCGAGGGTCTCGTCGTCTTCCGGACCCGGGCCGGTCAGCTCGGCGTGTTGCACAGGCATTGCAGCCATCGCGGTGCTTCGCTGGAGTTCGGCCTGATCAGCGATGAAGGCATTCGCTGCGGTTACCATGGCTGGCATTTTGCCACCGACGGCCGCATTCTCGACGTTCCGGCGGAAACCAAGCCGGGAAGCTACGCGCGGCGGATCTGCCACGGCGCCTATCCGGTGCTGGAGTACAAGGGGATCATCTTCGCCTACCTCGGCCCTCCGGACGAAAAGCCGGAATTTCCAGTTTATGATTTCATGGATGCGGTGGACGAAGATTGCGTCCCGTATTGCTGGCCGCTCGATTGCAACTGGCTGCAGGTGCGCGAGAACACGCAGGATCCGATCCACCTCACGTTCCTGCACTCGATGTTCAACATCAAGCAGTTCGGGGCAAATCTCGCTAACGCCATTCCGTATATCCGCGCGCACGAGACGCCGCTCGGGCAGGTGACGACCAGCGTCCGCCGGTTGGGCGACATCTATTATATCCGCATCAACGAGATGATTATGCCGAACGTGGCGCGCGTGCCCGACGCGCTGCGGGAAGGCCGTGCGATTCCGAATAACGAGGCGGACGCTGTCGGCACTGGCAGCGAGATCAGAGCGCTCAAATACAAGAGGCTGGTGCCGTCGAGCCACGGCATGGGTCTGTCCATGTGGGTGGTGCCCAACGACAACGAAAACAGCATGTTCTTCGGCTGGCATCACGTGCCGAAGGACGAGCCGCAATCCGTGCGCGATGAACGCATCCGCCAGGTCGAGCACGGCCAGACCAGGGATCGGCCCTATCACGAGCGGCAACGGAATCCCGGCGATTATGATGTCATCGCTTCGCAGGGCAGGATCGTCGCCCGTGACAATGACAAGCTGACATCCGCCGATCTCGGTGTCGGCGTTTATCGGCGGCAGTTGCGTGAAGGCATCCGCACGGTTGCTCAGAACGAGAAACCCAAGGGTCTGGATGTCGCGCGGCAAGCGCCGATCCCGACTTACGCTTACGCCCTGGTTCGCCCGGCACCGCCACTTGATTCCGATGAGGACGAAGCTGAACGCGTCGCGCGGCTGGAAAAGGAGATTGTCGCGGACCTGTTGGCATTCCGTCTCCCGCAGACGCCGCGCACGCTCGAGCCGGCCTGACCATGTCTACCGTGCTGGAAGACGGGCCCTATCGCTATCGCGTCGATACGGCGTGGGGACGTCTGCCCGATGGCTGGCGCTACGGCGAAGTCGCGGCCGTCGGTGTCGACAGCAAGGACAATGTCTACGTCTTTTCGCGCGGCGATCATCCGATGGTCGTGTTCGACCGACACGGAAATTTCCTTCGTTCGTGGGGCGAGGGCGTTTTCCGGCAGCCGCACGGATTGCATGTCGGGCCGGATGACAGCCTCTACTGCACGGACGAGGGGGATCACACCGTCCGGCGCTTCACCCCGGAGGGACGGCTTGAATTGGAAATCGGCGTGCCCGGTGTCGCATCGTCATTCCTGAGCGGTGATCCGTTCCATCGCTGTACGCACACGGCATTGTCGCCGGAACTCGATATCTTCGTCGCTGACGGATACGGCAATGCACGCGTCCATAAATACTCGCCTGACGGCAAGCTGATC
>JBQCFU010000405.1:0-3706 GCA_051958775.1 Pseudolabrys sp. | reverse complement strand
CACCGGTCAATGACGTGCGGATGGAAATCGGTTTCGGCGGCGGCGAACATCTGATCGCGCAGGCGACGCAGCATCCCGACATCGGCTTCATCGGCGTCGAGCCGTTCGTCAACGGCACGGCGAAGGCGCTGGTGGCAATCGATGCCGCCGGCCTGCGCAATGTGCGGCTGCATTTCGCCGATGCCGCGGTGCTGCTGCCATGGCTTCCGCCGGCGTCGCTGTCGCGTATCGACCTTCTTTATCCTGACCCGTGGCACAAGCGGCGTCACTGGAAGCGGCGTTTCGTGCAGACGGAATCGCTGCAGGCGCTCGCGCGGCTGCTGCGCAAGGACGGCGAATTCCGTTTCGCCACCGATATTCCGCACTATGCCGGATGGACGCTGGCGCGCGTGCTGCGCTCACCAGAATTCGCCTGGACCGCACGTACCGCCACCGACTGGCGCGAGCCGTGGCAAGGCTTCGTGCGCACGCGCTATGAAGCAAAGGCGATCCGCGAAGGCCGCACGCCGGCTTATTTCATTTTTAGGAAAGATGCTTCCGCCGCAGCGCCGTGAGCGCGCGCATCAGGCGCCAGACAGCGTCAACACGCGGTCGTTTAATCGCCCGGCCGCAACAGCCAGAACCGCACCACGCGCTGCGCCGTCTGCGCCGTGAGCTTGTCGAAATTGTCGCGCGCGAAGTCGACGCCCTGCGTCGAGGTGCCCTTGCCGCCCGGCCGCACGGTGATGATGGCACGCACCGTGTCCCAGGAAAATCCGGCGGAGCGGCCGAGGATCAGGACCGGATCGGGCCGCTCACCGGCGAGCAGACGATCGATCACATCGACCGGCACCTCGCACAGCACCGACAGCGCGGCGATCGTCTCTTCGTAGTCTTGCGCGTTCGCGACCTTGGCGAGTTCGTCCTCACCCAGTTCGCCGGCGGCATGCAGCTTGCGCATCTTCTCAAGCGCGGCGGCGTAATCGCGCGGCACGACGCCCATCTTGGCGCCGACCTCGCCGGACACGCGTTCGAGGATCGCGCGGATCTCGTCCTGGGTTTCCGGACGCGCGCTCGCCAGCAGGCGGCGCTGCACCACATCGGTCGCCTTGATCAGCAGGTCGCGAAACAGACGCGGCGGAATGTCGGTGCGGCTGCCGACTTTCTCCGCCAGCGCATTATCATCCTGCGAACGGGCGACGAGCTGCGCGAACGCATTGTTGGACAGTTGCGCGCCGGGATTGGCGGCGACGCTGTAAGCGACATCGCGATCACCGCGCTCCACCAGAATATCGCTGACCTTCTCGCTCAGGCTGTCGCGGCCGGACAGCGCGAGCAGATGCGCCTGGCTCTTGGTCTCGGCGATGAATTTGAGATCGGGCTCGTCGAGCTGCGGCGACATCTTCAGGACCGGCCCGGCCACCGCGATGTTGTCGTCGTGAGCAAGACGCCGCACCACCCCGGCCGGCGCATTCTCGACCGGCGCCAGCGAGCGCGACAGCTCCGCCAGCACCTGCGCTTCGATCTGCGTCACCAGACACAGCATCACATCGTCGAACAGCGTGATGTGCTGATCCTGGAACTGCGGCGCGCCGTCGAGAAACAGCGTCGTGATCTGGCGCAGCATCGCCGCACGCCGCTCCGGCGTGCCGTTCTGGACCACATCCTCCAGTTCGGGAAGCAGGGAGGGAGAAGCCGTCATGGAACTCGCAAACACAATCAATACCAGCCGCACAACACCGAGCGGCGCGGCAGGAATGCCCGGATTCCCCGGTCCGCGCCCCGCTTTACGCAAATTTAGGCATGAAGGTCTGAACGAAGGGTTAGCCGGGTTCCCGCGACGGCAAGCCACGGACGCGCCCGGCGACGGGCCGGGACCGGACGCGCTTGCACCGGGCTGGAAACGCGCTATATTCCCCGCGTAATCGACATTCTCACAATCCAATCGGGTTTGGGGGTGGGTCCCGCGGGGCCCGCCTTTTTTGTTACCGATTGCACAGAACCAATGGTCGACACCGAGACGACGCAGACCCTGACCGACGCCGCCGATTTCGCGGAGCGGCGGCTTATTCTCGAACCTGGCCTGCCGGCACGGATCGCAACACTGGCCGAGCCGGTCCTTGCCAATCTGGGTTTCCGGCTGGTGCGCGTGCGCGTCACCGGCGAGGCCGGATGCACGGTACAGATCATGGCCGAGCGGCCCGACGGCACCATGTCGGTCGAGGATTGCGAAGCCGTATCCCGCGATCTCTCGCCCGTGCTCGACACCGCCGATCCGGTGGAGAATGCCTACCGGCTGGAGATTTCCTCGCCGGGCATTGATCGCCCGCTGGTGCGCAAATCCGATTTCGATCGCTATGCCGGCCACAGCGTCAAGATCGAAACCACCGTGCCGGTCGAAGGCCGCCGCCGTTTCAAGGGCACGCTGCTCGGCACCGAAGGCGATGCCGCACGCATCGAACTCGACAACGATCGCAAGAAGCCGCACCCCAAACGCGGCGCCAAACCGTCGAAGCACGCCACGGTCACGAAAGAGCCCGCGGAAGCGACCGACGCCGCCGCAGACGGCGACGAGATTGTCGAACTGCTGGTGCGCATCGAGGACATCAGCGAGGCCAAGCTGGTTCTGACCGACGCGCTGATCACCGAAGCTCTGCGCCGCGCCAAGGCCCAAAGTCTCGAACTTGGCCGCGCGCTCGAAACCGAAACATCGGAAACCGAATCCAAAGACGGCGAAACGCCGCGCAATCCATCCAAACCTTCCCGCAAGCACAAGCATTCTGCGGGACATCGAGGAGACTGAACGATGGCTGTTAGCGCCAACCGGCTCGAACTGTTGCAGATCGCCGATGCGGTCGCGCGCGAGAAGGCGATCGATCGCGTCATCGTCATCGGCGCGATGGAAGATGCCATCGCCAAGGCGGCGCGTTCGCGCTACGGCGCCGAGACCGATGTGCATGCCGAGATCGATCCGAAGAACGGCGATCTCCGCCTCACCCGTCACATGCTGGTGGTCGAGACCGTCGAGAACCCGTCGAACCAGATCACCGTCGAAGACGCGCGCCGCCGGCATCCGGCCGCGCAGGTCGGCGACGTGATCGCCGATCCGCTGCCGCCGCTCGAATACGGCCGCATCGCCGCGCAGTCGGCGAAGCAGGTGATCGTGCAGAAGGTGCGCGAGGCCGAGCGCGACCGGCAATATGCGGAATACAAGGATCGCATCGGCGAGATCGTCAACGGCGTCGTCAAGCGCGTCGAATACGGCAACGTGGTGGTCGATCTCGGCCGCGGCGAAGCCATCATCCGCCGCGACGAAATGCTGCCGCGCGAAACGCTGCGCAACGGCGACCGCGTGCGCGCCTATATCTACGACGTGCGCCGCGAGCCGCGCGGCCCGCAGACTTTCCTGTCGCGCACGCATCCGCAGTTCACCGCCAAGCTGTTCGCGCAGGAAGTGCCGGAAATCTACGACGGCATCGTCGAAGTGAAGGCGGTTGCCCGCGATCCGGGCTCGCGCGCCAAGATCGCCGTGATCTCGCGCGACTCGTCGGTCGATCCGGTCGGCGCCTGCGTCGGCATGCGCGGTTCGCGCGTGCAGGCCGTGGTCAACGCGCTTCAGGGCGAGAAGATCGACATTATTCCGTGGTCGCAGGACATCGCGACCTTCGTGGTCAATGCACTTGCGCCCGCCGAGGTCGCCAAGGTGGTGCTCGATGAAGACAAGGAG
>JBQCFU010000404.1:0-2993 GCA_051958775.1 Pseudolabrys sp. | reverse complement strand
AACGCCGCTGCATCGAGGCCGGAGGCGCTCGCGCCGTTCCCGGCCGCAATGGCGTTTGCCCCTGCCGCAATCGAGAGAGGTCCGATGGCGACCGATTCCGCACCTGTCGCCGACGAATCCGCCGCCGCCGAATTGGCATGGAAATACTTGATGCCCGCGCCCGTGTTGATGTTGTTAAGGGTGGTGCCGATCGCGTCGACTGCCTGATTGGTGGCAAAAAGCTGCGAACCGTTGATGGCGTCGGTGGACGAGCCGCTGATCCGGCCCGCCGCCACATTGGTGATGGTGCGCTCGGCACCGACCGCGCCCACGCTCACCGTGGAAGCCGGATTAATGCCCTGGAAGGTGTAGGTCGTACCGTTGATCACCGCATTCGGCGTGCCGACCGCTACAGCAGTCGCCGAGCCAGAGCCAAGCGCAACATCGCCGGAGCTCGCCGTCGCCGTCGCACCGTTACCCAAGGCAATGTTGCCGACGAAACCGGAGGCGCCCGCGATGGAACCATTGCCGAGCGCAACCGAGCCCTGGCCAATTGCCTTGTTGCTATTGCCGATCGCAACAGCACCCGCCGCCTGGTTTGCGGCGGTGGCGCTCGCCGTACCATCGCTGTTGGCGATGTTATTGGCGCCGCCCGTGAAGGCGCCGGTGCCGCTCGCATAGCTCGGATCGCCGATTACGACCGCGCCATCGCCGTAGGCGGTGTTGTTTGCGCCGATCGAGACCGCCTGGCCACCAGTCGCCACCGCGTTGGTGCCCATGGCCACCGCGTTGGCGGAATTGGCTGTGGCGCCCGTGCCGACGGCGATGGCCGACTGAGCGGAAGCGGTGGCCGACTGACCGACCGCTGTGGCATTGACCGCCGTGGCGGCACTGTGCTGACCAAACACGGTGGCTCCGTCCGTCGATGCTACGGCGGCAGGACCAAATGCCATCGAGTTAACGCCCGAGGCGTTGGCCGCGGTGCCGAAACTGAAGGCATCCTGGGCCGTGGAGCTTGCGGTTTCGCCTATCGCAATAGAGTCGGGGGCGCTTACCGTGGCGGCAGAACCGATCGCGATCGAATTGACGCTGCCGGTACCGGAGACCTGTGCGCTGTTGCCCATGGCGATACCGGAGGCCGCTTGCGCAGCCGACAGCGCGCCAACGGCGGTGGCGTTGGTGGCGCTGGCCACGGAGCCGATGCCGAGTGCACTACTGCCAGCGCCGCTCGCATTGGCGCTGACGCCCGCGGCGAGAGAATTGTTTCCTGCCGCGACTGTCCCAGATCCATATGCGGAGGCGTTTGTGCCGCTGGCGAGAGCCTGGCGTCCTGTGGCAGTGGAATTGTCGCCGCTGGCACTGGCACCGGCACCTGTGGCAACCGATAAAACACCGCCAGCATTGGCATTGTTGCCGAGCGCGACGCTCGAAGTCCCGGTGGTTGCAACGGTGGCGCCTGAGCCTATCGCAACGGCACCGCCGCTACCGAGCGCCTGTGCCTGGTTACCCAGGGCGACGCCGAAAGCTCCCGATGCAACGGTGGTCGGGCCGATGGCGAGCGAGTTGGTTCCCGATGCGGCAGCTGATGTGCCGACGGCGATGGAGTCGGTGTTCGAGGCGGCGGCGAGATAGCCCATGGCCGAGCCCCTTAGAGCGGAAGCGGTTGCCCCATTTCCGATCGCTGTCGATTGGTTTGCCGTTGCGGCGGCCGAGGTGCCGAAGGCGCTGGCTCCAGTCCCCGTTGCAGATGAGCTCGAACCTACAGCGTTCGACCAGGCGCCTGTCGCCGTTGCAGCCGAGCCCATCGCAACGGCCTCGAACGTGAAGCCAGCAGGAGCGGTACCGCTTGCATTGGCATTTGTACCGATGGCAACGGGAGAACCGCCGCCCGTTCCGGCATTTGCCTTGGCGCTGGCCCCCAAGGCCACGGCGGCACCGTTTGAAGATGAGGCATTGGAGGATAGTCCGATCGCCACCGAGGCGCCACCTGAAGAGCTGGCCGTCGAGCCCAGAGCGAGACCGTTCGCTCCGCTTGCAGTGGTATTGACACCAAAGGCCGATGCCCCGCTCGCCAGTGCGCGGGCGTTCCCGCCCACGGCAAGGGCATTGACGCCAGTGGCATTCGCGAAGACACCTATGCCTATGGCGTTGAGGCCAGTGGCACTCATCGTATAGCCTATCGCGATTGAAGCATCGCCCGTTGCGGTGATCCCGGTGCCCAGCGCCACGCCGTTGTTGCCATTCACGTGGGCGCCACTCCCGATGGCAGTTGAAGCGGAGCCGGGCGCGGTGCTGCCGCATCCGATTGCAGTGCTTTGCCCTCCTGCAGACGGGCTCGTGCAGTTCGCAGTGTTGGTCAGCACCCCGTTCCCAATGACAACCTGCGCGAACGCCGCCTGCGGGATCGTTATCCCTAAGACTGCGAGCAGTACCCCTAGCACTCCGCCAGTTCCAAGCATGCCCAGTCCCAGTCGGCCCCGCCGCATGCCGAGCACGCGATGCGCGTTGCGTAGCGCCGCCATCAGGCGGCGCCGAAGCGAGCGGCTGTCGACAGCGCCAGGAGCCCAGTTTCCAGCGAAGCCGGCCGATCCGCGCCGCATGATTCGTGCTTGCCCGAGATTCATTGCGAGAGTGCCTCCTTTGGTGGGTCGCGCTCGATCACGGCAGGTTCCGCCGACCCTGCCACTGACGCGTGTCTGCTTGGAAATGGAATGACGATATCGATGCCCCGGGCCAGCAGCGCATGGCCTTGCTTCTCCCCGATCGCCTCGACCCGATCGAGGGTGCTTTCAAGCCAGGAGTCTCCCTCCTCGGGCACGGCCCGGAGCGCCTGGGCGACCCGATCTTCCGGAAGAAGACGGCCGAGGTAGGAGCGCATAGCGGCCAGATGGGAGGCGGGCGTCTCGCCGGCATGGACGACAGCGGTGAGACCATAGAGATAGTGCGCAAGCAGGATGTCTTGCTTGGCCAGAGGCACGCCATTGCCATAGCGCTTTTCGAGCGTCCTTGCGGCC
>JBQCFU010000403.1:0-5600 GCA_051958775.1 Pseudolabrys sp. | reverse complement strand
GAATTCATTGTAGGGCGTCGCGCGCGTGTAGAAAAACAGATAGGCGATGACCGCGACAATCGACAGGCAGAAATACGCGATAAAGGCCGGCAACCCGGCCAACGACTGGATAACCGTACCGCTCATGCGAGGCCCCACCCTGAATGACGCTGCAAAGATTGCAGCAATTCAGAGCCGGTGGCCAGCTACCGGATTCGCTCAGACGGCGGGACCGGATCGTCGCTAGGTCGGAGCCATTTCCGTGCGGCGGAGCGTCAGCGCCGTTACCACCCCGGTGACTGCGAGACCGACGCCGCTGACGATGAGCATCGTTCCGACCCCCAGCTCCGTGAAGCCATGACCGTAGATCACGGGGCCGACGGCCTGTCCGAAATAGAACGCCATGGAATGCAGCGCCAGCGCCGACCCTCGCGCCGCGGGCGCAAGTTCGGTCGATGCGACCTGGATGAATCCGTGCATGAAATACATGCCGAAGCCGAGCAGCAGGAAGCTGACAAATTCGTAGGGCCATGACAGCCGCAACGCGAGCGCGAGAAAACACAGGCACATCAGCACGCTGCCCGCGACCGTGAGACGTCGCGGCGAAACGAACAGCAGCACGCGCGACACCACCAGCGTGTAGCCGAGCGCGCCGAGACCGAAACCGGCAATCACCAGGCCAGCGATCGAGGCCCGCTCCTCGCCCGCCGCTGCGAGCAGATTGGCGACGTGGGGAAACAGGCCGAACACCAGCATCGCTTCGACGAACACGACGCCTAAACACCATTTCGCTTCCGGATTGCCGAAGATCGCCCGGTAATTCGGCCCGAGCGTCGACAGATCGAAGCGGCCCGGCGCGCGATCCGGCAAGCGCCGCAGGCCGACGACCGCCACCACCAGCACGACGAAACCCACCAGCGCCGTGGCGATAAACACTCCGCGCCAGCCAAACAGATCGGCCACCGCGCCCGCGCCACTGGCACCAAGCAGATTGCCGATCATCGCGGCGCCGAGCAGCCGACCGAGCGCGACCTGGCGCTGCGCCAGCGGGACATTGTCACCGACGACGGCGAGCGCGATGGGAAACACGCCGCCCGAGGCGATGCCGGAGACGACGCGCATCGCAAACAACACTTCGATGTTCGGAGCAAAGGCCGCCACGACCGAAGCCAGTACCAGCACCAGCAGGCAGCCGGTCATCAGCCGCGTCTTGTTGAACATGTCGGCAAGCGCGCCGAGCACCGGCTGGATCGCCGCGTAAGGCAGCGCGAAGGCGGTCGCCAGCAGGGCCACGGTTCCTGGATCGACGTTGAACGCGATCGCCACCTGCGGACTGATCGGATCGGTCGATCGCGTGAATGTCGACGTCGCGAACGCAACGAACGCGACGATGTTCAAAACGCTCATGAGATCAGGTCAACCGGCGTCAGGCCGAGGGGCTTTGCGTTTTGGCGATCCGGTCGAAGGCCATCAACCGTTGCAGCAACGCCTCCATTTCGCGCAACGGCACCATATTGGGTCCATCGGACGGAGCATGGTCGGGATCCTGATGCGTCTCGATGAACACGCCGGCGACGCCGACCGCGACCGCTGCGCGCGCCAGCACCGGCACGAACTCCCTTTCACCGCCCGAGGCCGTTCCGCGCCCACCCGGCTGCTGCACGGAATGGGTGGCGTCGAAGATCACCGGCGCGCCGGTGTCGCGGGCCAGGATCGGCAAAGCGCGCATATCCGACACCAGCGTATTGTAGCCGAACGAAACACCGCGTTCAGTCACCAGAACGTTCGGGTTACCAGCGCTGGTTATTTTCGCGACCACGTTCTTCATGTCCCATGGCGCGAGGAACTGGCCCTTCTTTACATTGACCACGCGACCCGTCTCGGCGGCAGCCAGCAACAGATCGGTCTGGCGCGACAGAAAGGCGGGGATCTGCAACACGTCGACCGCTTGTGCTGCGCGCGCGCATTGCTCGATCTCATGCACGTCGGTGAGGACCGGCAGGCCGAGCGTGTCGCGAATTTCGGCGAAGACCGGCAAAGCCTGATCGAGCCCAACGCCGCGCGCGGCACTGGCGCTGGTGCGATTGGCCTTGTCGAACGAGGTCTTGAACACAAGCCCGATACCGACGCGCGCCGCGATTTCCTTGAGCGCCGAAGCCATCTCCAGCGCGTGCGCGCGGCTTTCCAACTGGCATGGCCCGGCAATCACCGCGAGCGGCAGAGCATTGCCGAACCGCACCCCCGACCGTTGGCCGACCGTTACTTCCGCTTGTGCTTTCGCTTGCGCGCTGTTCGTCACCGCGTCACCTGTTCGGAAAAACCGGCCGGACCATGACCGCCCAGCCGCGGGCGGTCAACGGCCCTCCTCGAACACGACGGTTGCGCCCATCGCAGTTCCGGGATCGATCACCAGACGGTCGGAATCGATTTGCGCCTCGACCTCGCCGGCCGCCAAGGCATCTTCGGCGGCAGCGATGTCGGTGACAGCGAATCGAAGCGCGGCCAGCCGCGCACCTGTGTCGGTTGCCGGCGCGGCCACGCCATACTCCGCGGTAAAAGCAGCAGGTGTCATCACGGCGATCGTGCCGCGCGCGGTCTCGACCGAGAGCCCTGCATCGGTCGTCCGAACGTCGCGCCCCGTAAAGGCCGCAAGGAAGTCGCGGTGCGACGCCGGGCGTTCCGCCACCATCACAACGCCGGCGATGCCGGTCGTGCTGTTAGCATGATGCTGAAAGTCCGGATTCCAGAAATTCTCGGGATGATGCTGCTGGCAGGTCGCAAAATGTATCCACGGCGCCGCGCGATCTTCGGCGAAGGCGAGCGAAAAACCGACGCGAACCGTGCTGCCGTCGGGCCGCTTGCCGTCACGCTCGAACCGCATCGCTTCACCGACCGCGATTCCCGCGGCTGCAAACGCCGCCGCGTCGGCAACCGCATCGCGCGATTCCCGGATCAACAGCGACGGCCCTTCGCTGCGCTCTAAGAACGACTGGTTGTAGCGGCCGAACAAGCGCGAAAAGCCGTCGTCACCGAGCTTCTCCGGCTCGGCAACAGTGAGCACTTCCACGAAGAAACCCGGCAACTGGATCAGGACGTTGTGCGTCCCCCAGGGATGCCGGTTACGCGCGCCGACGGTGAAACCGAGCCGGCGATAGAAATGCGCCGCCGCGTCGAGATCGCGGACGGCGTGGACGACATGATCGAGTCCGGGTGCTGGTGCCATCGGCTACGGATAGCACGGAACGACACGGCTATGCGAAAGGGGCAAACCAGCCGTGAAACCGGTTCACCCCTCTCACTTCACCGGAGCGCGGTTGGGAACGCAGCCCGGCAAACGCGCGATCTCTGGAGACCTGATCGTGCGACGCTATTTCCGGGAGCGCTTGGCCATACGGTGCGGCCGCATCGCGCGGGCCGGCTCGCAGGACTTCCAGTAGCCGTAGCCGAGGTCGCCCTGTGTCGACACCCAGCACATATTGCCGGACTGCACCGGACCGCCGGCAGAGTGGACTTCTTCCGCACGCGCGCCGGCACTGACGGCAGCAAAAGCCGCGGCCAGTACGCCTGCGATGATCATCGTTCGCATTGTTCTATCCCCCGAATGGACTTGTTTGACACCATTCGAGCGTCATCGGCGCGGTCGGTATTTCCAATCGCGGCGTCGGAAAAATCGTGGCGCGAGGTTGTAATTTTCGCGCAAAAAATTCGCGCCCCAGTCCAGCAGGCATCCGGCAAAACCGCATAAGTTTCCGGGCATTGCACGAGCGATTGCGCCGCTAACGGCGCGTAAAAATCCTCACCTCGCGGCTATGCCCGGCCGCGCATCATCAACCGGCGAGCGAACAGGCCGGGCGGACGGCCCGACCTGCCCGACGCGTCTAACGTGCCATCCGGCTCATCCGGTGATGATGGAAAACCGCGGGCCGTACGGAGCTTGGCGCACAGCCGCGCCAATAACCGTGGACATCGATCTCCTTGTAGGAGTCCGTATCGACCCAGCAGAGATGACCGAGCCGGTCGGAAGCGCCCGCATCATGAATCATGACGGCGTTTGGCTCGGGGAACAGCATCTGCGCATTGGCTGTCGTCGCAGTGGCAGCGACGATCGTCATGAAACCGGCGGCGACGACAGCGGTGGTGATCAGTTTGGGCATTGTTCATACCCCTTCATCAGCACGTCGCCTCCTCTGTCACTCGACTGCGGCAGGAGGAGCGATTCAATTCACGAACACGGGAGAACGGTTCGTCGACTGTCACATGTTCGCGAATGGTGCGGCGATAGATGCGGAACAAATCCGCATCCACAGCAATCGCGCAAATTGTCGAAGGGTCGCCGCTCAGACGAGGCGGCTCTGCTCCATCGCCGCTTCGATGAATGAAGCAAACAGCGGATGCGGTTCGAACGGCCGCGACTTCAATTCCGGATGGAATTGCACGCCGACAAACCACGGATGATCGTCGATCTCGACGATCTCCGGCAGCACGCCGTCCGGCGACATGCCCGAGAACCGCATCCCGTGCTGTTCGAGCCGGCCCTTATATGCGGTGTTGACCTCGTAGCGGTGACGATGGCGTTCGGAAATGTCGGTCGAGCCGTAGATCTGCGCGACACGACTGCCGCGCGCGAGCGCAGCCGGATAGGCGCCGAGCCGCATCGTCCCGCCGAGATCGCCGGCGGCGTTGCGCTGCTGCAATTCATTGCCCCTGAGCCACTCGGTCATCAGGCCGACGACCGGCTCGCTCGCCTCGCCGAACTCGGTGGAGTTGGCCTTCGTGATGCCGCAAAGATTGCGCGCGGCTTCGATCACTGCCATCTGCATGCCGAAGCAGATACCGAGATACGGCACGCGCTTCTCGCGCGCGAACTGCACCGCCTTGATCTTGCCTTCGGCCCCGCGCTGGCCGAATCCGCCCGGCACCAGAATGCCGTTCACATGATCGAGGAACGGCGTCGGGTCTTCATTCTCGAACACCTCGGACTCGATCCAGTCGAGCTTGACCTTCACCTTGTTGGCGACGCCGCCATGCGCCAGCGCTTCGATCAGCGACTTATAGGCGTCCTTCATGCCGGTATACTTGCCGACGATCGCGATCGTCACGTCGCCTTCCGGATTGCGGATGCGGTCGTTGATGTATTCCCACGACGACAGATCGGGCGGCCCATCCGGCTCCATGCCGAACGCCGCCAGCACTTCACGGTCGAGACCGGCGGCGTGATACGCCTGCGGCACCGCATAGATGTTGTCGACGTCGAGCGCCTCGATCACCGCACTTTCCCGCACGTTGCAGAACAGCGCCAGCTTGCGCCGTTCACCCGCCGGGATCGGCCGGTCTGACCGGCATAGCAGAATGTCGGGCTGAATGCCGATCGAGCGCAGCTCCTTGACCGAATGCTGCGTCGGCTTGGTCTTCAATTCGCCGGCGCTCGGGATGTAAGGCAGCAGCGTCAGGTGGATATAGACCGCGTGGTTGCGCGGCAGATCGTTGCCGAGCTGACGGATCGCCTCGAAATACGGCAGGCCCTCGATGTCGCCGACGGTGCCGCCGATCTCGACCAGCACGAAATCGTAGCTGTCATTGCCGTCGAGCACGAACTCCTTGATGGCGTTGGTGACGTGCGG
>JBQCFU010000402.1:0-4630 GCA_051958775.1 Pseudolabrys sp. | reverse complement strand
AGGGTGATCCTTCGCTCACCTGACAGAAATGTCAGTAAAGAAGCCAGAGCCTTACGAGACTCGGGCGAGTTTGATGGCGTCTTCATCCCGCAAGAACGGACGCAGAAGTCGCCAAGCTGAGGCGTTGGGAACGCCGTTGATGATGTGTTCGATGGGAACTTGCGATCGTGAGAACGTCGTTCTTACCGACTCGTATCCTTGCGACGAGATGCCCAGGTTTTCCAACTCAAGCTCCGGGTCTTTGCCGTCGAGCAACGAGAGTAGCCGCGTCGGCACCCGCGAATTGCGGCATTCGACCGAGACCTGGTTGATGCGGCTCTTCGCCAGCGCCGGGAAGATCTGTTCGTATTGCCGCCACTCGTCGCCGAGCGAGTTCTTCCAGTCGATATTCGCCTTGATGCCGTAGCCGTAGCAGATGTGTACGGCGGTGGTGCAGGGAAGGCCGTCGATGGCGCGCTCCAGCGCCTCGATGCCCCACGCCGTCACTTCGTCCATGAACACGTTGAACGCCGGCTCGTCGAACTGGATCACATCGACGCCGTCGGCCGCGAGTGCGCGGGCTTCCTGATTGAGCGCATCGGCGAACGCCATCGCCATCTTGATGCGGTCGCCGTAATAAGCATCGGCGATCGTGTCGGCGATGGTCATCGGGCCGGGCAGGGTGAATTTCAGTTTCCGCGTCGTATGCGCGCGGGCGTGCTTTGCTTCGGCTTCGTGCACGCGGCCTTTCAGGGTGAGCGCGCCGCGTACGGTCGGCACCATCGCCTTGTAGCGATCGTTGCGGATGCCCATTTCGACTTTGTGATTGAAGTCGATGCCGTCGACGCGTTCGAGGAAGCCGTGCACGAAATGCTGGCGCGCCTGTTCGCCGTCGCTGACGATGTCGATGCCGGCGTCTTCCTGCAGTTTCACGGCGAGTGCGGTGGCGTCGAGCTTGGCGGCGGCGAGATCAGCGCCGCTCTGGCGCCATTGCGGCCACAGCTTGTTCGGCTCAGCGAGCCACGACGGTTTGGGAAGACTTCCGGCCACCGTCGTCGCGAACATGAGCGTCACTCCGTGCTGAAATCCGCCGTCGGCAGGGGGATCGGCTTCGCCTGCGGCGGTTGCCAACGATACAGCCAATCGTAGCGGGCGAGGAGTCGCTCGCCGCCCATCATTTTCAGGGCGAGATTGCGCAGCGCTCCTTCGGGACCGGAGCGGCCGTAGATGCTGCCCTGCTTGCGCGCGGCCTTCTGCGCGCGTTGCACGCGCTTGCGGCGGGTCTTCTCATAGGCGCGCAATGCCTTGGCCGGCTTGTCCGGCTGTTCCGACAGGCTCGCGGCGAGCACGGCGGCATCCTCGATCGCCATGCCCGCGCCCTGCGCCAGGAACGGCAGCATCGGATGCGAGGCGTCGCCGAGAAGCGCCACCGGTCCGCGACCGCGATGCGCACAGGTGCGATCGTGCAGCGCCCATTTCGACCACTGGTCTGGAACGGCGAGGAGATTGCGTGCCTGCTCCGACCAGTCCCAGCGCGAGAAGCGGCGGAGGACTTCGTTGCGATCGGCGGGGGCGGTCCAGGTCCGGGCCTGCCATTCGTCGTCGGCAATGGCGACAATGTTGATCAGTGCGCCGCCCTTCACCGGATAGTGGACGAGATGTGTGTCGCGGCCGAGCCAGAGATGCACCTCCGGCTGCCGCCACAGCGGCAGCACGTCGGCGGCAGGAACGAGCGCACGCCACGCGGTACGGTGGCGGAAGATCGGTGGCCGCTCGCGGCGCATGCGCGCGCGCACCGGCGACCATATGCCGTCGGCGCCGATCAGCACGCTGCAATGCCGCTCGGTGATCTGGCCGTGACGGCGCGCCTGCACCGTCACGCCATTGGCATGTTCGGCATAATCCTCGACGCGGGTGCCGAGCGACAGCGTGATGTCGCTGTGCGCTTTCACCGCGGCGAGCAGAGCGGCTTGCAGGTCGGCGCGATGCAATACCCAGAACGGCGCGCCGTAACGTTTCGCCGCGGTTGCGCCGAGCGGCATGCGCACGATCTCGCGACCATTGCCGGCGTTCATCACGCGCAGGACTTCCGGTGCGACGACGGTGCCCTTCAGTCGTTCGGCGACGCCGAGCTGCGCCAGCACGCGCACCGCATTCGGTGACAACTGGATGCCGGCGCCAGCTTCTTCAAGCTGCTGCGCCTGTTCGAGCACGTCCACATGGATGCCGATGCGCGCGACGGCAAGCGCAGCCGACAAGCCGCCGATACCGGCACCGGTGATCAGGACTTGCCGCGGCAGGGCCAAAATTCAGGCTCCGGTGGGTGAGGCTCTAAAGGCCACCCTCAGGCAGGAACATCAACGAGAGGCAATGCGCATTCCGCCGGGCGCGCGGCGTCGGCCGCGAGCGCGGGATCGAGACGATAGAGCGTCGAGCAATACGGGCAGATGATCTCGTGCTCGTCGCCCATGTCGAGGAACACATGCGGATGGTCGTAGGGCGGCCGTGCACCGACGCACATGAATTCGTGGGCGCCGATCTCGATGACCGGCAGACCGGGGTCGTTGTGGAAGTGCGGAACGACGGAATGCGCCATAAATGCCTCGGACAGCCGCTGTAGCAGCGAATGCGCGGCACCATACCGATCCGGTCCGGTTTTTCAAATGTCACGAATCTGTAACTCTGGTCCCGAAAGGCTCGGAACGCCGTGAAATTGCCCGCGTTGGCGGGGATGAGATGGCGAAAACCACGAGATCGCGGGGATTTGTGGTCTGTTCGACCTGGGCAGGTTCCGCGACCACAGGGCCTCGGGCAAGGTCCCAGAGATGCGTGACCGCTTTGGATTGGCGCCGCCGGACGTTCAGGCCGCCGCCCGTGCGCCGCGGCTCGCCGGCCCGCTGCTGATTCTCGCGCTGGCGGTGGCGGCTGCTGCCTATGTGGTGCCGCGCGGGGTCGAGGCGCAGTCACTGCTCGCCATCGAGGATGACCCGGCCGCGCTGGCTGATCGGGCTCTGGACCTGAAATTCAACGAGACGGTGGCCCGCGACGAGATCGAGGCGGCTCTGGCCGCGCGCGATCCTGATCTGGCCGCGAGCTATGTCGAACTGGCCGAAGATCGCCCTGTGGCGCTGCCCGCGGAGTTGAAAGCCAAGGTCGCGGCGGCGGTCGAAGAATCCCGTTCGGCGGCGCATACCGCGCAAAGCTTTGCGCGCGGACTGATCTCCGGAGAGCCTGAGGACATCGCGGGATTCGCCGGCACCGCGGCGGGCGATCTGTTCGTATTCGGCGACATTCGTGACGCAGTGCGCGAAGGCACGCGCATGGTGCGAGGCGAACCGGTGGACGAAGTCGTACTCGGCCTCGCGGCGGTGGGACTTGCCGTCACCGCCGGTACTTATGCGACGCTCGGTGCCGGTGCGCCGGCGCGCGTCGGGCTCACGGTGGCGAAGATGGCGCGCAAGACCGGACGGCTGAGCGCGGACTTGACGCAATGGATCGGCCGCTCGCTGCGCGGCGTCGTCGACTGGGGCCGGCTGAAAGGTGCGATCGGTGCCGCCAGCTTCTCGGAGCCGATGGTCGCGGTGCGCGCCGCGCGCGAGGCGGTGAAACTCGAACGCGCCGGTGGATTGTTGCAGGCAGCGCGCAGCGCCGGCCGCATTCAGGCCAAGGCCGGCACGCAGGCGGCGCTCGACGGGCTGAAGATCGCAGAATCGCCGCGCGAACTCGGCCGCGTTGCGCGTTTGGCCGAGAAGAAGGGCGGCAAGACCCGCGCGATCCTGAAAACCGCCGGCCGCGCCGCCATCGCGCTGACGGCGGCGCTGTTCGATCTCGGCCTGTGGATTCTCGGCGCGGTGCTGTCGCTGTTCGGCTTTGTCGCCGCGACCAAAGGCACCGTGGAGCGCATGACCCTGCGCGGGGTTCGCCGTCGCAAGGCAAGACGCCTGGCCCGCGACCAGCAGCGCTTGGCAGCCCTGACCGCGCGCGGGTAGCCAGCGGGGCTTCGGATCGCTAGAACCCGCGCCCATGAACACTTCCAAGAGCTTCCAGCACGGTCCGGTGGAGATCGCCTTCCTCGATCACGGCGAGGGCGAGCCGATCGTGCTCGTGCACGGCTTCGCTTCCAACAAGGAGGCGAACTGGATCAATCCGAGCTGGGTGTCGACGCTGACAGCGGCGGGCCGCCGCGTGATCGCGCTCGACAATCGCGGCCATGGCCGCTCCAGCAAGCTCTACGAGCCGGACGACTATCACACCGACCGGATGGCAAGCGATGTCGAAGCGCTGCTCGATCATCTCGGCATCGCGCAGGCCGATGTCATGGGTTACTCGATGGGTGCGCGCATCACCGCGTTCCTCGCGTTGCGAGCGCCGCAGCGGGTGCGCAGCGCGATCCTCGGCGGGCTCGGCAGTCATCTGGTTGACGGAGTCGGCTTGCCTCTGAGCATCGCCGAGGCGATGGAGGCGCCGTCTCTGGCCGATGTGAAGGACGCGAACGGCCAGATGTTCCGTCGTTTCGCCGAACAGACCAAATCCGATCTGCGCGCGCTCGCCGCCTGCATCCGCGGCTAGCGGCAGTCTCTGTCGCGTGAGGCGATCGGCCAGATCGCGATGCCGGTGCTGGTCGCTATCGGCCCTAAGGCTCAAGTCGCCG
>JBQCFU010000401.1:0-2156 GCA_051958775.1 Pseudolabrys sp. | reverse complement strand
AACGATGCACGTCGTCGATCAGGCCCGACACGTCGAGGGTGTCTTCCAGATTGGCGGAGTATTCCACGATCACGTGTGGCATGATGCTGCTCCCGCGCCGCGATGATTGACGCCTCGCGGCATATGCTTAACATGTTAAAGGTCTGGCAAAAGGCGTCAAGTATCGGCCGGCAGGCATCGGCTGGACGTGGTGAGGGGCAAAAGGACGACCATGAAGCTCGCAAGCTATCGGTTTCGCGGACGGGAGAGCTACGGCGCGGTGAGCGGTGACGGGATTGTCGAACTGAAATCGCGTATGCCAAAATTCCCGACCCTGCTCGACGTGCTGCGCGGTGGCGTGCTGGCGGAGGCGAAAGCCTGCGCGCAGAACGTGCGCCCCGACGCGCCGCTGGCGGAGATCGAGCTGCTGCCGCCGCTGCATGCACCGGAAAAGATCCTGTGCATCGGCATCAACTATGCCAACCGCAACAAGGATTACGACATCGCCGACGTGCCGACCTATCCCAGCATGTTCTATCGCGCGCCGGCCTCGCTGGTCGGCAGCGGACAGAATCTGGTGATCCCGGCGGAGTCGGAGCAACTCGACTATGAGGGCGAGATCGCGCTGGTGATCGGCAAGGGCGGACGGCGCATTTCGCGCGCCAATGCGCATGATCACATTGCCGGATTCACGCTGTGCAATGAGGGCACGATCCGCGACTGGATCCGCCACGGCAAGTTCAATGTGACCCAGGGCAAGAACTGGGATGCCACCGGCAGCATCGGCCCGTGGATCGTTACCACCGATGAAATCGACCCGGCGAAGCCGCTGCATCTGACCGTCAGCCTGAACGGTGTCGTCACCCAGGACGACACCACGTCCAACATGATCTTCCCGTTCGCCGAACTGATCCGCTACGTCAGCACCTTCATGACCTTGAAGCCGGGCGACATCATTTCCACCGGCACGCCGGTCAAGCGCAACAAGACCGAGGCGCCGGCGTGGCTCAAGGCCGGCGATGAGCTGGAAATTTCGGTGCCGGAGATCGGCGTATTGCGCAACGCGGTTGTAGCCGAGCGATGAGCGCGCCGATCCGCCCGTTCGAGCGATCGCTGCCGATGCAGCTGATGCGCGCGCGCGAGGCGGTGATGGCGCGGTTCCGGCCGCATCTCAAGCTGCGCAATCTCTCGGATCAGCAATGGCGTATCATTCGCGCGCTGAGCGAAACGGATGCGCTGGAGATCGTCGAATTGTCGGCGCGATGCTGCATCCATCCCGCATCGCTGTCGCGCATGCTGCCGGCGCTGGAGCAGGATGGTCTGGTGATGCGGCAGGGCCATGCGCGCGATCAGCGCCGTAGCGTGATGTCGCTGACGGCGCGCGGCCGGCGTCTGTTCCGCGAGATGGGGCCGGAATCGGAGGCGATTTATGCCGCATTGGCGCGCGACATCGGTGTGGCGCGCCTGTCACAATTATATGCGATGCTCGACGCGCTGATCGCGACACTCGAACAGGCGCCCGTTGTCAATCAAAAAGTCGGGTCGGAAAAAATGACGCCGCGAAAAACACGGGTTGCCAAAGCTGCCAGCCGCGCTAGTAGAGCGCGGTCGAAACGATAGAGCCAAAACGTCCAAAGCAAACGTCAGAGTCATGACGACAGAAAAACGCGCAGCCTGCGTGATCGGCTGGCCCGCCGGTCACTCCCGTTCGCCGCTGATCCACAATTACTGGATCAAGCAGCATCAGTTGAACGCCGAGTACCGCAAGGAGCCGGTGCCGCCGGAAGAGTTTGCCGCCTTCGTGCAGTCGCTGCGCGAGCGCGGTTATGTCGGCGCCAATGTCACGCTGCCGCACAAGGAAGCGGCGCTGAAACTCAGCAAGCCGGACGATCGCGCGACCGGAGTCGGTGCGGCGAATACGCTCTATTATGAAGGTGATGTGCTGCGTTCCACCAACACTGACGTCGAGGGCTTTCTCGCCAATCTCGATGCGACGGTGGCCGGCTGGGATCGCGGTCTGGAATCCGCGGTCGTTCTCGGCGCCGGCGGTGCGGCGCGCGCGGTGGTTTATGCGCTGCTGGCGCGCGGTGCCGGACGCATCCATGTGGTCAACCGCAACCTCGAGCGCGCGCAGGTGCTGGCGAAGCGGTTCGGTAAATCGGTGCGGGCGGCGCGTT
>JBQCFU010000400.1:0-2089 GCA_051958775.1 Pseudolabrys sp. | reverse complement strand
GTCTCGACCGCAGGGAAGAAGCCTCGGCGCGTCAGGAAGCGCTGCGGCAGCTTGAGCGCGTCGGCCTCGGCGAGAAATACGGCGACCTCGCCGGCAATCTTGCGCTCGGCCAACAGCGCCTGCTCGAAGTCGCGCGTGCGCTCGCCGCCGATCCGACCCTGATGATCCTCGACGATCCGGCCGCCGGCCTGCGTCGTCTCGAAAAACAAACCTTGTCCGACCTGCTGCGCGGTTTGCGCGCCGAAGGCATGACCATCGTGCTGGTCGAGCACGACATGGAATTCGTCATGAATCTGGTTGACCGCATCGTCGTCGTCGATTTCGGCGCGAAGCTCGCCGAAGGCGAACCGGCGACGATCCGCGCCGATGCACGCGTGCAGGAAGCCTATCTCGGAGGCGTCGCATGAGCACGCTTCTCGCCGTCGAAGATCTGCACGTCGCCTACGGCAAGGTTGAAGCCGTCAGCGGCGTTTCGCTGGAGATGCAGACCGGCCAGATCGTCACCGTGATCGGCCCGAACGGCGCCGGCAAGACGACGATGCTCGCGGCGATCATGGGCCTGCTGCCGTCCACCGGCACCGTGCGCTACGACGGCGCCGACAAGCGCCGCTTCGGGACCGAGGAGCGCGTCCGCCGCGGCATCTGCCTGGTGCCGGAAAGCCGCGAACTGTTCACGGAAATGACGGTCGCCGACAATCTGATCCTCGGCGCCTATACGCACTGGAGCGACCGCAAAGCGCTCGATGCCGAACTCGATCAGGTCTCTGCCCGCTTTCCGCGACTCTCCGAGCGGCGCAAGCAGTTGGCCGGCACCCTGTCCGGCGGCGAGCGGCAGATGCTGGCGCTGGGCCGCGCGTTGATGGCGAAGCCGCGCCTGCTGCTGCTCGACGAGCCGAGCCTCGGCCTCGCGCCGCTGATCGTGCGCGAGATCTTCCGCATCGTCATGAGCCTGCGCGAACTCGGCGTGTCGATCCTGCTGGTCGAGCAGAATGCGCGCGCGGCGCTCGAGACCGCCGACTACGGCTATGTGCTGGAGACCGGCAACATCGTGCACAGTGGTCCCGCCGCCGGCCTGATCCACGATCCGAAAGTCATCGCCAGCTATCTCGGCGGCAACGTCGGATGAACGCGCACGCGACCAACGCATCGGCGTTGCGGCGGCGCTGGATCGATGCCTTCGCGCCGGAGGAGCGGACGCTGCCGGCGATGCTGCAGCGACAGGCTGCCAGGAACGGCAGCGCGCCGCTCGTCACCTTCGGCGGCACCACCCTCACCTATGACGCCGCCTGCGCCGACGCGGCACGATGTGCCGGCGCGTTGCAGAATGCGGGCGTGCGCGCCGGCGATCGCGTCGCCATCATCTGCTCGAACCGGATCGAGTTCATCGAACTGCTGCTCGGCTGCGCCTGGCTCGGCGCCGTTCTGGTGCCGATCAACACCGCCTCGCGCGGGCCGCAGCTCCAGCACATGCTGTCTTACAGCGGCGCGCGGCTGCTGGTGCTTGAGACAGGCTTCGCCGACAATCTCGCGCTGCTCGATCCGGCGGCGCTTGCCATCGACACGATCTGGACCATCGGCGCGACGGCAGCGGTCGCACTGCCTGCCACGATCGCTCCTATGCCGCGTGAGGCCGCGCCGCTGCAACCGGCTGCGGTCAAGCCCGGCGACATGGCGCTGATCCTCTACACCTCCGGCACCACCGGTCTGTCGAAAGGCGTGTGCGGTCCGCACGCGCAGTATTTCTGGTGGGGCGTCAACACCGCTGCGCTGCTGGAACTGCGCGACGGCGACGTGCTTTGCACCACCCTGCCGCTGTTCCACACCAACGCGCTCAACACCTTCTATCAGGCACTGCTGATCGGCGGGCACGTCCATTACGAGACGCGCTTCTCCGCCTCCGGTTTCTTCGATGCGCTGACGCGCTCGAACGCCACCGTGACCTATCTGCTCGGCGCCATGGTGCCGATCCTGCTCTCGCGCGCACCCGATGCCGCCGAACGCAATCATCGCACGCGCATCGCGCTCGCCCCCGGCGTACCGGCGCGCTTCCACGGCGATTTCATCGCGCGCACCGGCATCCGCCTGCTGG
>JBQCFU010000399.1:0-2140 GCA_051958775.1 Pseudolabrys sp. | reverse complement strand
ATCGGCGAAGGTCACATCGACCTTAGCAGGATCGACGGTGAAATCGCTGACCGCGGTCGCGTGCAGCGTCACGCCAACTTCTTTCGCGCGTGCGACCAGCACATCGATCAGATCGCGGTTCTCGACCATATGGGCGAACGGCTCGCCCGGTGTGACGTCACCGCCGAATGTGAGCAGCACCGGACGCACCGCGTCCTGCAGCTTGCTGTCGGTGATGACCATGTCGAGGATCGGCTGCGCCTTGTCCGTCATCGGCGCCCAGGCGCCGATGGTGTCGAACAGGCGGCGTGCCGCCGCCGCGATCGCCGATGCACGGCCGTCGCGCGATGCTGCGCCGAGGGTCGGGTCGGCCACTGTCACCGTGAATGAGGAGCCGAGCGCCTGACGCAGCGCGATCGCAAGACCGAGTCCGGCAAAACCCGCGCCGGCGATCACCACATCGCACCGCGCACCCTGTTGCCTTGATTCTGCCACGCCGACACTCCGTTGTGGGGTTCCGCCCTGCTTTAGCACTTCGTCTCTACAAACAGAACATGGCAAACTACACCGGCGACACTTCGAAACGACGCGCCAAGCGCAGCTATCTCGGCACCATCGCCGCGACGCTGGTCGCAACCCTGCTTGCCGCCGCCGCGGGCTTTGTGTTCGCCTATCCGCTCGGCGGCGCGCTGCTCTGTCCGCGCTGCTTCGGCTTCACGCCCATAGCCGGCAATACCTACGTCGAAACCGCCATGTCCTCTGCCGATCGCGCGAACACGGCGGCGGCGCTGCGGCATGCCCGCGCGATTGTCCTCAAATTCTACGGATCGCTTGAGGCCGATCCTTCGGTATTCGTCTGCGCCACGTCGGATTGCTACCGCCGGTTCGGCGGCGGCGGATCACGCGGCATGGCGATGCTGGATCAGGCGCTGATCCTCTCGCCCGACGGCATCACGCCGGTGGTCGCAGCGCACGAATTGTCGCATGTGGAATTGCATGCCCGTGCCGGCGCCTGGCGCGTCTGGTTCGGTGCGATCCCGCGCTGGTTCGATGAGGGCCTGGCAATCAACGCCTCCGACGATCCGCGCTATCTGCTCCCTGGCACCGGAGCCGCCCGCTGCCGCGCGCGCAGCCGCGATCCCTTGCCGGACACGCGCCGCGAATGGATGGCCCAGGCCGACGACGGGCTCTATGCCGTTGCGGCCTGCCGCGTCAGCGAGTGGCTCGCGGATCATGATGGCCGCAACGGCGTGCTCAAGCTCACCAAGCAGATCGCCGATGGCGGCAGCTTCGATGCCCCCGCCCGCTGATTTTGCTTTCATCACACCGGGAGTCATGACTACATGCCGGAACGCGCCGGCCGCTCCGATGGCCGTTATCGTGTCTCCCGCAGGGTGAATGTCAGGACAAACGATGGCCACTCCCGTCCAGGATTTGTTGTCGATCCTCGACATCGAACAGCTCGATCTCAACCTGTTCCGCGGCCGCTCGCCGAAATCGAGCTGGCAGCGCGTGTTCGGCGGACAGGTGATCGCCCAGGCGCTGGTCGCCGCGATCCGCACCGTCAACGGGCCGCAGCCGCATTCGCTGCATGCCTATTTCATTCTGCCCGGCGATCCGAACGTGCCGATCATCTATGACGTCGACCGAGTGCGCGACGGCCGCAGCTTCACCACCCGCCGCGTCACCGCGCGCCAGCACGGCAACGCGATTTTCTCGATGCTCTCCTCGTTCCATGTGGAGGAGCCGAGTCTCAGCCACCAGGCCGATATGCCCAAGGTCCCGACGCCGGAAGAACTCGTCGGCGATGCCGCCATGCGCAAGGCGCTGCTGCCGTCGATGCCCGGCCCGGTGCGCAGCTATTTCGAGAAAGAGCGACCGATCGAACTGTGTCCTGTCGACGACCGCTACAGCGGCAAGAAGATCGCCGACGGGCATTTCCATATGTGGATCCGCACCACCGAGAAACTGCCCGACGATCCGGCGATCCATCAGGCAATCCTCGCTTACGCGTCCGACATGACGCTGCTCGACACGGCGCTGGCACGGCACGGCCGCAGCCTGTTTGAACCGGACTTCATGGGCGCAAGCCTCGATCACGCACTGTGGTTTCACCGGCCGTTCCGCGCCGACGAATGGCTCCTCTATGCGCAGGACAGTC
>JBQCFU010000398.1:0-2490 GCA_051958775.1 Pseudolabrys sp. | reverse complement strand
GATCACCAGAGTCGGCACGCTGACCTTCGGATTGCTCTCGCGGAAATCCATGTCGCGGACCGCTTCGCAGCAGGCGATGTAGCCGTCCGGATTCGTCGCGACGAACATGTCCTTCATCTTGGCGATCGCTTCGGGTGCTCGGGTGATGAAACCCGGCGTGAACCAGCGCTCCATGTTGCCGTCGACCATGCTGGCGAGCCCCTTTTCGCGCACGGTCTTGATGCGGTCGTTCCACGGTGTCTTGTCCGGATACCAGGAACTGGTGTTGGACAGGATCAGCTTGTTGATGCGCTGCGGCGCGTTGGCGCCGAGCCACTGGCCGACCATGCCGCCCATCGACAGGCCGCACCAGTTGATCTTGTCGATCTTCAGCGCATTGAGGATCGACAGCACGTCGAGACCGAGGCGCTCCATGTTGTACGGGCCTTTCGGCACATCGGATTTGCCATGGCCGCGGCGGTCGTAGCGGACGATGCGGAAGCGGTCGGCAAGCGCTGCAGTCTGTGCGTCCCACATGCGCAGATCGGTGCCGAGCGAGTTTGAGAACATCAGCACCGGCGCGCCTTCGCGTCCGTCGATCTGGACGTTAAGCTTGGCGCCGTCATCGGCTGCGATCATGGGCATGGCATATCCTTCCGTCGTTCGTCTGAAATGATGATGGAATGATCAGGTTTTCGGCCGCGCTGTGGCGATCAGGCGGTCGATCAAGTGCTGCGACACGCCTTGATAGGCGGCGGGATCGAACAGGCGACGGATTTCGTCTGCGGAAACGATCGCGGTCACCTGGGCGGTGTCGAGCAGCACGTCGCGCAGATGGCGATGCTCGCGCACCGCGGTCTTGCCGGCGGCTTCCATCAGATGATGCGCGGCCTGCTTGCCGAGTTTTTTCGCGAGCGCGAAGCTCACCGCTTCCGACATGATCAGGCCGTGGGTGATGTCGAGATCCGCGCGCATGCGCGTCGCATCGACTTCCAGTGCTTCAGCAATATCGACGATTCCGGCGAGGGCGCCGGAGGTCGCGAGCAGCAGAGCCGGGAAGGTCGGCCATTCCACCTGCCAGCCGCCCAGCGCGCGTTCGTGCTCCTGCACACCGCCGGCGATGATGGTGGCAACGAGGTTCGGCGCCATGGCTGCGCAGGTCAGTGCAGATGCGGCGGCCACGGGGTTGCGTTTGTGCGGCATGGTCGAGGAGCCGCCGCGGCCTGCGCCGGCGGGTTCGAATGCTTCCGCGACTTCGGTTTGCATCAGCAGCGAGACGTCACGCGCGATCTTGCCGCAGGTCGCGGCGAGGATGCCGAGTGCGGCGGCGATCTCCGCCAGCCGGTCGCGGTGGCTGTGCCACGGCGCATCCGGCAGCGGCAGCGACAGGCGTGCGGCGAGTTTCTCCGCGACCGCGAGACCTTTATCGCCGAGCGCCGCGAGCGTGCCGGCGGCGCCACCGAATTGCAGCAGCAAACCGTCGCGGCCGGCACGAGCGAGACGTTCGCGGCTTCTTTGCAGGGCAGCGGCATAACCGGCGAGCTTCAGTCCGAACGGCATCGGCAGCGCGTGCTGCAGCCAGGTGCGCGCGACCGTATCGGTGTGACGGTGCTGCTCGGCGAGCGTCGTGAAGGCAGTGACGGCGCGGGCGAGATCGGCATCGAGCGCGGCGAGCCCGTCGCGCAGGTCGAGCACCAGCGCCGTGTCGATGATGTCCTGGCTGGTCGCGCCCCAGTGCACATAGCCGGCCGCTTCCGCATCCTCGCCTTTCACAGCGTCGGTCAGCATGCGCACCAGCGGAATGGCGAGATTGCCGGACTTCACCGACGCGGCACCGATCGCCTCCGGATCGAACTTGTCGGCGCGGCAGAACGACGCGATGCGTGTGGCCGCCGCAGACGGGATCAATCCCACATCCGCTTCTGCCCATGCGAGGGCAGCTTCGACGTCGAGCATGTGCTGCAGCCGCGCGCGGTCATCGACCACGGCACGCATTGCGGCGCTGGAGGTAAGAGGAGCAAGCATGGGAGTGGGAAACAGCGAACCGGCCATGCTGCACTATGGACCGGGCAAGCGCGTTGCCGCAAATCCGTCGCGATGCAGAGGCGCCTTGCGTCGGTAGCGCTTGCATCACCGGCGCGGATCGGATGGAAAGGCCTCGATGACCGACCTGACCCTGACCTTCGACAACGGCCCTGATCCCGAGACGACGCCGCAGGTGCTCGACGTGCTGGCGCGGCGCGGCATCCGCACCACATTTTTCGTCGTCGGGGAGCGGCTGGCGGCGCCGGGCGGTCACGCGCTTGCGGCGGCGGCGCATGCGGCCGGTCACTGGATCGGCAATCACACCTATACACATTCCGGCCCGCTCGGAACGCGCGACGGCGCTGCGCTCGCGGAACAGGAAATCGGTCGCACGCAGGCGGAGATCGGCGTGCTCGCGCATCCGCATCGCCTGTTCCGCCCGCAGGGGGGCGGCGGCGCGCTCGGCCCGCATCTGTTTCGTGCGCG
>JBQCFU010000397.1:0-5540 GCA_051958775.1 Pseudolabrys sp. | reverse complement strand
GATAGGCGATGATGTTCGCCTGCTGAGTGACGATACCGTCGAGCATGGCGCGGCCGGTGTCGGTCGCCATGTTGAGGGTCGACGCGATGTCCGGCATCTGCAGCGCATCGTTGAACGGTGTCACGCTCTCAGTCAGCCGCGCATGCATATAGGTGGTCTTGCTGGTCAGATTGGCGATCACCATGGAGATGCCGATCGACGAGCCGATATTGCGCACCAGCGTGGTGATCGACGTCCCGGCGGTGCGCAGGTGGTTCGGCAGGGTCAGGAACGCGACCGCGGAGAGCGGCACGAACACCAGGCCGAGCCCGACGCCCTGCACGATGCTCACCATGACGATGGTGTTCGAGCTGGTGTAATCGGTGAAGCCGCTCATGGAATAGAGCGTTGCCGCGGTCAGGCTAAGGCCGGCAGCGATCAGATAACGCACCTCGATGCGTGCCATCAGCCATGGCGCCACCATCATCGTGAACAATGTGCCGAGGCCGCGCGAGCCGAGCAGGAAGCCGGCCGTGAGGATCGGATAGTTCAGCAGGTTCTGCATGAACGGCGTGACCAGCGCCATGGTGCCGTACAACACCACGCCGATCACCACCATGAAAACGCAGCCGCTGATGAAGTTGCGGTCCTTGAACAGTTCGAAATTGATGAACGGGCGCTCGGTCGTCAGCGAATGGGCGAAGAAATAGTAGAAGCCCACGGCCGAGATACCGGCCTCGATCCAGATTTCGCGCGCATCGAACCAGCCGACCTGTTCACCACGGTCGAGCATCAGTTGCAGGGAGCCGATGCCGACGGCGAGCGCGGCGAAGCCGAACCAGTCGAACTTCAGCGCGTTCTGTTTCTCGGTTTCCTTCATGAACAGCATCAGGCCGAGCACGGTGGCGATGCCGACAGGCAGGTTGACCATAAACACCCAATGCCAGGAGTACTTGTCGGTGAGCCAGCCGCCGAGTGTCGGGCCCATGATAGGGCCGAGCATCACGCCCATGCCCCAGATCGCCATGGCCTTGCCGCGCTCGGCCGGCGGATAGGCGTCGAGCATCACCGACTGCGACAGTGGCACCAGCGCGGCGCCGGCCATGCCTTGCAGCAGGCGATAAAGCACCATCTGCTCGATGTTCTGCGCGATGGCGCACAGCAGCGATGCAACCGTGAATCCGGCGGCGCAGATCACGAACAGCGTCTTGCGGCCGAACCGGTCTGAGAGCCAGCCGATCGGCGCGGTCATGATCGCGGCGGCGACGATGTAGGACGTCAGCACCCAGTTGACCTGGTCGAGTGATGCCGACAGCGAGCCCTGCATATAGGGCAGAGCGACGTTGGCGATGGTCGTGTCCAGCGCCTGCATGATGGTCGCGGTCATGGCGCACACCGTGACCAGTGCCCGGCGCAGGCCGTCGGGCATGTCGGCGATGTGCAACGTACGCATCAGCGGGCTTCCTTCTCGGCGGTGCGAGCTTGCGCCGTCGACATGAACGGGACGCGGCTGTGGCCGGTGTCGATCGACACGTTCACGCTCATGCCGCTGCGCAGCAGGTGCGTGTTCTCGTCCTTGTCGAATGCGATGCGCACCGGCACGCGCTGAACGACCTTGACCCAGTTACCGCTGGCGTTCTGCGCCGGCAGGATCGAGAACTGCGATCCGGTGCCGGGGCTGACCGACTGCACGGTGCCCTTGAAGGTGTGGTCCGGGAACGTGTCGACGTCGATCGTCACCTTCTGGCCGGGACGCAGATAAGTGATGTCGGTTTCCTTCGGGTTGGCGTCGACCCACGGATTGCTGTCGTCGATGACGCTCAGCACCGGCGAACCGGCGGCGACGAAACGGCCGAGCTGGATGTTGTCGACCTGCGTGGCGACACCGTCGATCGGTGCTTTCAGCACCGCGTGATCGAGGTTGCGCTGCGCCTCGTCGAGCGCCGCCTTCGCCTGCACATAGGCGGGGAATTTCGCGAGCGGCAGATCGCGGTTGCCGAGCAACTGGTTGAGCGAATTATCGCGCTGCTGGATGGTGAATTGCGCCTGCAATTGCGCGGAGACGACTGCCGCCGCTGCCGTATCGACATCGGCCTGCGCGGCCGCCTGGCTCGACAGCAGCCGGGTCTTGCGCTCAACGTCATGTTGCTTCAGTTCGACGTTCTTCTGCGCGAGATCGGCGAGCGTCGTGAGCGAGCTGAGATTGGTTTTCAGGTTGTTGTAGTCGGTCTCGGCGGACGCGACCTTTGCCTTGGCCTGATCGAGCGCAAGCTGGAACGGCTCGGGATCGAGCGAGAACAGTTCGTCGCCGGCCTTGACGTGCTGACCTTCGCGCACGGCGACATGCACGACCTTGCCGGAGATGTCCGGCGTGATCAGCACTTTCTGCGCGCCGATATAGGCGTTGTCGGTGCCGATATAGCGACCGCCGGAGAAATAGACGACGGCGCCGATGACGGCGACAATCAGCGGGCCGACCACCAGCAGCATGCGGCGTTTGCCTTGCAGGAATCCCGCGCGGGGCTTCGGCGTCGCTGTGGCATCGGCAGGCTTGGTGTCCGGCGCCGCTTTCGCTTCGGTCGCGGGAACGACTTTGAGGTTGTGGTCAGCCATAGCGCTTACTCGTTTCGGAAGTGGCGGGACGGTCGGTCAGATTCCGCAGGTTGTCGCGGATGGCACCGAGGTCGCGCAGCATGATTTCGATCTGGTCGGGGGAGATGCCGTTGAGCACTTTCCCCGTGAGCTCGCGGCCGAGCGTGTCGAGACGCTCCATCAGTGGCCGCGCCGCCGGCTTTAGAAATAACCGCCACGCACGCCGATCGTGTGGGTCCGGACGGCGTTCGATCAGTCCGTTGTCGCAGAGCCGGTCGAGCAGCCTGGTCAGCGTGATCGGCTGCAGGTCGAGCATGTCGGCGATTTCCGACTGTTTGAGGCCCTCGTGCCGTTCGATGCGCGACAGCACGGCCCATTGCGAATGGGTCATGCCGAGCCGGCGCACCTCCTGATCGGCGTAAGTCTGGAGCATCCGGCCGACGTCCTTGATGGCGAAAGCCAGTTCCCTGCCGATCCGGCGTGGGGGCTGAGTAGTGGTCTCTGACATGGGTTCCTGCGGCATGGGCTTATAGTAAGCATGCTTATTATAAGTTATAATGCTAAAATCGCATGGCTGGCCCGCCTGGGACGCGATGGAGCTTATGAGCGGGCTAGGCGTGGAGGGCGGCGACGTGGTGTGCGGCGCTATCGTCCGAGAAGCAGCAGAACGTGATCGCTGTGAGTTGGCCGGCGTCGGCCTCAAGCGCATCCCGCACGGCCGCCACGGCGATACGCGCGGCCCGGTCCGCCGGGAAACGATAGACGCCGGTGGAGATAGCCGGAAAGGCGATCGAACGCAGGTCGTGCGTCGTCGCGAGCGTCAGAGAGCGCCGATAGCACGACGCGAGGAGCGGATCGCACGCGGCGGCATTGCCATTCCACACCGGCCCGACCGTGTGGATCACGTGACGCGCCGCGAGACGAAAGCCCGGAGTGATCTTGGCGCCACCGGTTTCACAGCCATGGAGCGTACGGCAGACCGCAAGCAGATCCGGACCTGCAGCGCGATGGATTGCGCCGTCGACGCCGCCACCACCGAGCAGGGAGGAGTTGGCCGCGTTGACGATGGCATCGACGGCGAGCGTGGTGATGTCGGCGACAATGACCGAGAGCTGCACGCGGCCGATGGAGGCTGTAGCAATCGGATGCTGCGGCATGTGGAGTCCTCCCGACAGCTAAGCGCGCCTTTCGGCTGTTATCCACCAGCGTGAAGGATAAACGCCGTCACACCCGTTCCGGGTTCAGCCCGGTGTCGATATCCGCGGTACTGCGTGCCCCGATATCGTCGTAGTGCGCATCGAGGAACCGCCGCAATGCGCGCTTGCCGCTGGTGCGCAGCATCTCGAAGAAATCGTAGTCGGTGTTCATTTTGCTCGACAGGTCGAATTCCTTGCCGGAACTGTCGAGCACGATGCGATGGATGTTGATGCGGCGATACTGACCGGGCCCGGTGCCGCGCGGCAGCTTGCCGTCGTCGATCAGCCGGCCGACGAAAGCGAGGCCGTGCAACTCCGCCATCAATGAAGAATTGAAGGTGATCTCATTGATGCGCGCGATGATTTCATCTTTGGTTTTCGGGGTGCCGCGGCGAACGACCGGATTGATCTGCACCAGCAGCAGATCTTCAGTCTGCGTCGGTGCGAACAGCGGATAAAGCGGCGGGTTGCCGACATAGCCGCCGTCCCAGTACGGCGCGCCGTCGATCTCCACCGCGCGGAACAGGAGCGGCAGGCATGCCGAAGCCAGCACCATGTCCGCTGTCATTTCGTCGCGATTGAAGACGCGCAGCCGCCCAGTCTCCACATTGGTGGCGGAGATGAACAGTTGCAGCTTGCTGCATTTGCGCAGCGCCTCGAAATCGACGAAGCGCTCGATCAATTCTTTCAGCGGATTGATGTTGAGCGGGTTGAGATCGTACGGCGACAGATAGCGCGACAGCGCATCGAACCAGATGCCGACCGGCGTGCCTTCCAGCGGCATGAACGAAAACAGCCGGTCGACAGCGCGTCGCTGCAGGTCCGGCAGGTCACCGCCGAGGCTCGCGGCGCGCCAGAAATCGGCGAGCCGCTTCTGTGCTTCCTTCGGGCCGCCGCGTGCGAGACCGTCGGCCAGCAAGACCGCGTTGACGGCACCGGCAGAGGCGCCGCTGATGCCTTCGACCTCGAGCCGGCCATCTTCGGGCAGATGGTCGAGCACGCCCCAGGTGAAGGCGCCATGCGCGCCGCCGCCCTGCAGAGCCAGATTGATGCGCTTGGTTACCGGCTTGCCGCCGCCGTTATCGTTCGGAGGTTTCGCCGGCTTTCGCGAGAACAGATTCATCGCTTCAGGCGTTCCGGTTGTTCTCCGTCATCCTGAGGCGCGCGCCTTTGCGCGCCTCGAAGGATAGACAGCCATGATGCGTCGCCGTCCTTCGAGGCTCGCCGCAACTGCGGCTCGCACCTCAGGACGACGTCCTCTCACTGCGCGACCCAGCCGCCGTCGATGGAGTAGGCCGACCCTGTGATGGTCTGTGCCGCATCGCTCGACAGGAATACCGCGAGCGCACCGATATTTTCCGGCGTGGAGAACTGATGCATCGGCTGCTTTTCCGAGAGCAGCGCGATCTTGGCCTCCTCGACGCTCTGACCGGATGCCTTGGCTCGTGCTTCGATCTGCTACTGCACCAGCGGCGTCAGAACCCAGCCCGGGCAGATCGCGTTGCAGGTGATGCCGTCATTGGCGGCTTCCATCGCCACCACTTTGGTCAGGCCGACGAGGCCGTGCTTGGCGGCGACGTAAGCGACTTTCTGCGTGCTGGCGACGAGCCCGTGCGCCGAAGCGATGTTGATGATGCGGCCCCACTTGCGCGTCTTCATGCCGGGGATTGCGGCACGGATCGTGGGGAATGACGACGCGAGATTGATGGCGATGATCGCGTCCCATTTGTCGATGGGGAAATCCTCGATATTCGCCACGTGCTGGATGCCGGC
>JBQCFU010000396.1:0-3737 GCA_051958775.1 Pseudolabrys sp. | reverse complement strand
CGTGGTCCCCGGGGTGGGCACGGGCCGTTCCCACCCCCCCCCCGCGCGCGCGGTCTGCCCCCCCCCCGCAAACGCCGGCGGGGGCGGCGGCGGTTTTGCCCGCTTTCGCGGGGGCCCCGCCACGGCCGTTCTGCCGGCCGGCATGAGCCGCGAACGCTTTGACTGGCTACAGCACTGGGTCGCAGATCCGTCCGATATCGTGCGCACGCCGGGCACCGAGAGCAACGTCAAGGAAATCTACGACAAGTGCGCGGAGCTCCAGCAGAACAAGCAGAACGTCATCATCAACCAGTTCTCGGAATTCCCGAACTACCTGATTCACTACTGGGCGACGGGCGCGGCCTTCGACAAGGTGTTCAACCAGTTCAAGAGCACGCGTGCGAAGGCTCGGCTCGCAGCCTTCGTGTCGGCAACCGGTTCCGCCGGCACCATCGCCGCCGGTGACCGTCTCAAGGAGCTGCACGGCACCAGGATTGCTGCGGTCGAAGCGCTCGAATGCCCGACGATGCTCAACAACGGCTATGGCGAGCACAACATCCAGGGCATCGGCGACAAGCATATTCCCCTGATTCACAATGTCATGAACACGGATGCCGTGGTCGCGGTCTCGGATTCGGCCAGCGACGCCCTGCACTTTCTGTTCACCGATCCGGTCGGGCGCAATTTCCTCGACAAGCGCAAGAAGATCGATCGTGGATTGCTGCAGATGTTCGACAACGTCGGCATTTCCGGCTTTGCCAACATCGTCGCCGCGATCAAGCTCGCGCGGCACTTCGACTATGGTCCCGACGACGTGATCATGACCGTCGCCACCGACAGCGCGGCGATGTATGGCAGCGAGCGCGACGCGTATCGCGCCCGCCGTTATGCAGCCGGTTTCGATGAGGTCGACGCCAGCGAGCTGTTCGGCCAGCATCTCGCCGGCATTGTCGACGACCACGTCCTCGAACTCACGCACACCGAGCGCAAGCGCATTTTCAATCTCGGCTACTACACCTGGGTCGAGCAGCAGGGCGTTTCGGTCGAGGACTTCGATCGCCGGAAGGACCAGAACTTCTGGCACGGTTTGACCGAGACCATTCCGGTCTGGGACAGACTGATCGAGGAGTTCAACGCTGAAGTCGGCGGCTCGAACCAGTAGCCGGCGCCCCCCAGCGCTGACCGCTGACCCGCGGCGCGAGATCAACCTTTGTCTTTCTGGCAGGGTACGATTGTCGACACGGCAGCAACGCCGTGCGGCATCTGTCCGATCGTCCGTTTTGCTTGGAAGGGACCGGGTCCCGGCCCGGGTGTTTCGAAGACACCCGGGATTGAATGGTGGGCGCGACAGGGATCGAACCTGTGACCCCTACCATGTCAAGGTAGTGCTCTTCCGCTGAGCTACGCGCCCGATGCGCTGTCTCTTATCGGCTCCGTCGCCAGCAAGCAACCCCGGCCGACAGTCCCGATGACGGCCGGTCAGGCCGCCAGCATCTTGTTCACTTCCGAGACCAGTTCGCGCAGATGGACGGGCTTGGACAGCACCTTGGCGTGCTTGGGGGCGGTCGAATCGGCGTTCAGGGCCACGGCGGCAAAGCCGGTGATGAACATGATCTTCATGTCGGGGTCGAGTTCCGCCGCCCGGCGTGCCAGCTCGATCCCGTCCATCTCCGGCATGACGATATCAGTCAGAAGCAGTTCGAACGGCTCCTCGCGCAGCCGCTGGTAGGCGGACAGACCGTTGTCGTAGGAGGTGACCTCGAATCCGGCGTTTTGCAGGGCTTTCACCAGAAACCGGCGCATGTCGGTATCGTCTTCAGCCAGCAGGATTTTTGCTTGAATCGCCCGGTTGTCCATCGCGTCCCTGAAATCCTAATTCCCCGGTCTTCATTTGCGCCGTTTCGGGTAAATATGCGGTGAACTCTTGGCTGCCAACCGCGTTCCCTGAAACACCCGGCGTGGTATCGGCGACCAAGCTTGATATCATCGCCGGGTCGCCGACGCCGCCCCGACCAGGGATGGGATCGGCCGGTGAACGACTGGAGTTTGCGTGGATCGGACCGAGATGCGCCAGGATATGCGACCCGCGAACGATGAATTCGATCCGCCGTTCGAGATCAACGAACCGTCGAGCCTGCGCGCGCCGGTTTTCTTCAATTCGCCCCATAGCGGCTCGGTCTATCCGCCGCGATTTCTGGAGAGCGCGCGGCTCAGTCTCGCGACGCTGCAACGCTCCGAGGACAGCTTCGTCGACGACCTCGTGAAAGGCGTGGTGGCGCGCGGCTATCCGCTGATGCGCGCGCATTTCCCGCGCTGCTATGTGGACGTCAACCGCGAGCCCTACGAACTCGATCCCCGGATGTTCGAGGGCCCGCTCCCGTCCTTCGCCAATACCCGCTCGATGCGGGTCGCCGGCGGGCTTGGCACCGTCGCTCGCGTGGTCGGCGACGCGCAGGAAATCTACGACCGGCGCATTCCGGCGGACGAGGCGCTGCAGCGGATTGAAAGCCTCTACAAGCCCTATCACCGCGCGCTGCGCCGTCTGTTCGGCCGGCTGCACCGCGACTGCGGCGCGGCGATGCTGATCGACTGCCATTCGATGCCGTCGACCGCGAGCAGCCGTGACGAACGCAGCCGTCCCGATTTCGTGCTGGGCGACCGCTACGGCACCAGTTGCGTCGCAATGATCTCGGAAACGGTGGAGCAGACGCTGCGCGGCTGCGGCTACAGCGTCAGCCGCAACAAGCCCTATGCCGGCGGCTTCATCACCGAGCACTACGGCAATCCGGCCCCGGGCCTCCACACCATCCAGCTCGAAATCAACCGCGCGCTCTATATGAACGAGCGCAAGCGCGAGCGCATCGAAGGCTTCGCGCGCCTTGCCACCGATCTCGAAACACTCGCCGACCGGCTCGGCGAAATCCCGCTTGAGGAAATCCGGCCCTATCGCGCCGCGGCCGAATAAACTTCTCGACTTGAAGCGGCCTCTGCCCGTCATCCGGGCAAGAAAAAAGGGCCGCTCGCGAAAGCAAGCGGCCCAAGTCTAGGGAGGAAACGCCCAAGGAGGGCAACGGTAGCTCTCGCTACCGCATTGCGGCAACATACAGTGCGACGCACAAAGCGCAAGTCCTGTTACGCGATTACCCCTACTATTTTTGCATGGCTGGACCTCTTTTTGAGGTCATGGAATTTCAGCACTCTGAGCCGGCTCCGGGGTTTTTGGCCCATTCTGGGAAGAAAACGGGCATTTTGCCGCATCTTGCAGCGCAGCAAACGCATGGCAACGCGCCAAAATACAACCAGACGGGAGTCCGTTGCCCGTCACGGAGTTCTCCGGTAGTCGACATTGAAAGGTAACGAGGATCGGCATGACCGCGATCGAATTCACCGCCTTCGTGGATCAACTGGCCACGACCTCGGGCGATCTGATCCTGCCGTTCTTCCGAACAGCGCTGAGCGTCGAGAACAAGAAGCCCGGCGACTTCGACCCCGTCACCGCCGCCGACCGCGCCGCCGAAAACGGCATGCGGGCGCTGATCCGTCAGACGTTTCCCGGCCACGGTATCGTCGGCGAGGAATACAGCGACGAGCGGGCGGACGCTGAATATGTCTGGGTGCTCGACCCCATCGACGGCACCTAGTCCTTCGTCAGCGGCATGCCAGCCTGGGGCACGCTGATCGGCCTGATGCGGTTCGGCGAGCCGGTGTTCGGTATGATGCACCAGCCTTTCACCCGCGAGCGATTCACCGGCGACGGT
>JBQCFU010000395.1:0-11000 GCA_051958775.1 Pseudolabrys sp. | reverse complement strand
AAACCAAGGATGTGCTGATCGAGGCGCGCGGCGTCGATCGACAGGGCAGCGTCCGCACCTTCAGCAATGCTGATATGGGATTCACCTATCGCCACAGCGAAGCGCCGGAGGATGTGATCTTCACCCGCGCGGTGTTTCGCGGCACGCCGGGCAATCCGGCCGAGATCGCCGCGGCGATGGACCAGATCACCACATCCCGCGAGGCGACCCAGCCGGTGAAAAGCCGTACCGGTGGTTCGACCTTCAAGAATCCGCCCGGTCACAAGGCGTGGCAACTGGTCGATGCGGCCGGCTGCCGCGGTCTGTCGCGCGGCGATGCGCAGGTTTCGGAGTTGCATTGCAACTTCCTGATCAACCGCGGCACCGCGACGGCGCAGGACATCGAGGGGCTGGGCGAGGAGGTGCGCAGGCGCGTGCACGAAACCTCCGGCGTGACTCTCGACTGGGAAATCAAGCGTCTCGGCGTCGCCTGAGAAACGCTTACAGCTTCAGCAAATCCTCCAGCGGCGCCGGCGTCACGCGGAATGCGCCGTCGAACGGATGCTCCTGCAAGGCGATCAGGCCGAGCGTCACCACCGCTGCGAGCGAGAACACCACCAGCGCCGCAACCTGCGCGCCGCGGCGCTCGAGGTGCATGACGCCGATGGCGATCTGCGTCATCACGCCAAGGATCAGCACGGTGACCCATTTCAAGGTGTTGGTGCGGTCGGTGGCGAGCGCCAGCCGCTCCGATCGGGCGACACCGATCCGGGTCGCGGCCTGCATCATCGCATTGTGCACGACAGGTCCGGAGTCGCGTGCCAGATCGGGGTTGCTGACCTCGCGCAACAATGTGTCATAAGCCGCGCGGGTCTCGGGGGCGTTACCCAGCCGCGCCATGGCCGGCCCTTCAACCGAGATCGCGCTTTCCACGTACCGCTTCAGTGCGGCGCGGATTGTCTGCATGTCGCTGACCGAGGCGACACTCAGCGTGTGCAGGTTGCGCAACTCGCTGGCTTCGGTCTGCACCGCTCGGACCGCGTGCTGGTTACGGTCGCCGACGTCGCTCGCCAGAAATCCGGTCAGCAGCGCAAACAGGATCGCGACGGTGGTGTCGAGGCCGCCGATGCCGTCGCGGCTCTTGATGGTGGCCCGCATCGGCGAGTGGAAGATCGCCCAGTACAGCGCTGTTCCGGTCGCCACATAGAGGAGGGCAAGCGACGCGAACATCGCGAAGGCGGGGAGTTCGAGCCACGCATGCATGTCAATCGTCCTTGCCAGTGGTTCTTGATCGTCGCAGCGGCGGGCCTTCGTGCTTTTTTCAAGACTGTGCCTGATCTTTTCCGGATCAGACTCTAGGACGAGTCCCGCAAATCAGCGATGTTATCGACTGATTCGCAGATCAGCATGACAGGTTCTGCCATGACTCCAACACCACTGACTCCCAATGCCGGTGCGAAGCATGTTGCGGTCCTCAATGGCGGCTGGTCGGCGGAGCGGGAGGTGTCGCTACGCTCCGGCAAGGCGAGCGCCGATGCGCTGGAGCGCAAAGGCTATCGCGTCACCCGCATCGATGTCGGCCGCGACATCGCCAACGTCCTCTCGCTGCTCAAGCCGGACGTTGCGCTCAATATGCTGCACGGCTGTCCGGGCGAGGACGGCACCATCCAGGGCCTGCTGGAGATCGTCGGTATTCCCTACAGCCATTCCGGCGTCGCCGCTTCGGCGATCGCCATGCAGAAGGATCGCGCCAAGCCGATCCTGAAGGCGGCCGGCGTCCCGGTTCCCGGCGGCGGAGTGTTCGAACGACAAGAGATCGCCAAGGGCCATGTAATTCCGCCGCCCTATGTCATCAAGCCGATCGCCGAAGGCTCGAGCGTCGGCGTGTTTATCGTCCAGAAGGACCACGCCCATCCGCCGCAGGAATTGACCCGGGCCGACTGGTCGCATGGCGAGTGGCTGATGGTCGAGCCGTTCATTGCCGGCAAGGAATTAACCTGCGCGGTGATCGGCGACCGGGCGACCGAGGTGATCGAGATCGTCACGGACCTGCGGTTTTACGACTATCAGGCAAAATATGCCCCCGGCGGCTCTCGTCACCAGCTTCCGGCGCCAATTTCACCAATTGTTAACCAAGAGGTCCGAAGACTAACGCTGGCGGCTCACCGCGCGCTGGGCTGCCGTGGGGTTACGCGCGCCGACTTTCGCTACGACGACACGCTTGAGGGGACGGTGGGACTGTTCTGCCTCGAAGTGAATACCCAACCCGGCATGACCGAAACCTCGCTCGTGCCGGAGCTCGCCGCCCACGCGGGCATAACGTTTGAAGAGCTGGTTGGATGGATGGTCGAGGACGCCTCGCTCAACCGTTGACGGGAACCGAA
The DNA here is from genome assembly GCA_051958775.1 of Pseudolabrys sp. Classification (GTDB taxonomy): domain Bacteria; phylum Pseudomonadota; class Alphaproteobacteria; order Rhizobiales; family Xanthobacteraceae; genus Pseudolabrys. The sequence continues at coordinate 8,637 of JBQCFU010000395.1, read as the reverse complement.
AACGGCTTCGGGCGCTTCGCGCGGGCCGCGCGGTTCCACGTCCGCTCGATGCCGCTTGGTTGGGCGGTCCGCCGCATCGGCACCTCGTTGATTGCGTGGCAGCCGCCGCGCGGCTTCGGCGTGGCTGCGGTGACTGCGTTGATGCTGGCGAGCGGCTGGTACGGTACGGTTCGCGGCGACCATCTCACCGAGGTTGCCCAGCAGTGGCACGACCTGTGTGACGAGGGCGCCAACCTGCTTGGCTTCCGCCTCGCGTAAGTCACCCTGTCGGGCAACAAGAACCTCAATCACAACGAAATCTTCGCTGCCGCAGGGCTGACGACCCACACCTCGCTGCCGTTCCTCGATCTGGCGGCCGCGCGCGAGCGGCTGCTGTCGGTGCCGTGGATCGCCGAGGCGACGCTGAGGAAGTTCTACCCCGGCACGCTGGAAATCGAGATCAAGGAACGCGACGCCTTTGCGCTGTGGCAGCGCGACGGCAAGGTGTTCGTCATCGCCGTCGACGGTCGGGAACTGCAACCGTTTGATGGTACGCGCTTCGCGCGACTCCCGCTGGTGGTGGGCAACGGTGCGGGCCCGCGCGCCCAGGAATTCCTCAACCATCTCGCCACCTATCCGCAGATCGCGCAGGACCTGCGCGCGGCGGTGCTGGTGGCGCAGCGCCGCTGGAATCTGCGGCTCAAGAACGGCCTCGATATCCGCCTGCCGGAAAATGACGTTGATGGCGCGCTCGCCACCCTGACGCGGCTCGACCGCGAACAGAAGCTGATGAGCCGCGACATCGTCGCCGTCGATTTGCGGCTCTCCGATCGCGTCACGGTGCAACTCTCGGAGCAGGCGGCGCAGGCGCGTGCCGAGGCGATCAAGGACAAGAAGAAGGCGAAGAAGGGAGGTGACGCATGAGCGTCCTCCATTTCGGCCTGACCCCGAAGATGAAGCCGGTGTCGCCGCGCCGTACCGCGGTGGCGGCAGCGCTCGATGTCGGTACCGACAAGATCGTCTGCCTGATCGCGCGGCTGAAACCGCAATCGCCGCAGGAAGTGCTGCGCCGGCGCAGCCACGGCGTCGAGGTGTTCGGCTTCGGTCACGTCGCCGCGCGCGGCATGAAGAGCGGTGCGATCAGCGATCTTGCCGCTGCCGAGGCGGTCGTGCGTCAGGCGGTGCATATCGCCGAGAAGAGCGCCGGTGTCGAACTCGAATCCGTGGTCGTCTCGCTGTCGGCGGGCCGGATCGGCAGCGAACGGTTCAATTCAACCGTCGATCTTTCCAGCGCCGTCACCGACAACGATATCGGCCGCGTGCTTGCTGCCACCAGCCGGCATTCGGCGCGCGACGGGCGCGCGGTGCTGCATTCCATGCCGATGAGCTTCGCCATCGACGGTGCCAAGGGCATCCGCGATCCGCGTGCGATGCTGGGGCGCCGGCTGGGCGTCGTGATGCACATGGTCACTGCCGATGTTTCGGCGGCGCTCAATCTGATGCTCACCGTCGAGCGCAGCCACGTCGACGTCGAAGCGATGGTCGCTGCGCCCTATGTGGCGGCACTGTCGGTGCTGGCGGACGACGAAGCCGATCTCGGTGCGGCGGTGATCGACATGGGCGCCGGCACCACCACCATGGCGGTGTTCTCCGGCGGACGTTTTGTCCACGCCGACGGCTTCGGCCTCGGCGGCTATCACGTCACCATGGATCTGGCGCGCGGGCTGAATGCGCGCATCGCCGATGCCGAGCGAATCAAGACGTTCTATGGCACCGTGATTGCCGGTGGTTCCGACGAACGCGACATGATCACCGTGCCTCCGATCGGCGATGACGAGCGGGAGCCGCCGCAGTTCGTATCGCGTGCGTCGCTGATGCGGATCATCCGGCCGCGGGTCGAGGAAATTCTGGAAATGGTGCGTGATCGGCTGGCGGCGTCGCCGCTGGCAGCCGAGCCGCGCGCGCGTGTTGTGCTCACCGGCGGAGCCAGTCAGCTCGTCGGGTTACCGGATCTCGCGGCGCGGATCCTGGGACGCAATGTGCGGATCGGACGTCCTCTGGGCGTTTCGGGACTGCGCGACGCCGCACGAGGACCGGCCTTCGCGGTAGCGGCCGGGCTTCTCGTCTACCCGCAAGCCGCGCATCTCGAACATTTCGAACCGCGGCGAACGCGGCAACTGATGACAGGCACAGGTGGCTACATCTCAAGGGTTGGGCAATGGCTCCGAGAAAGCTTCTAACCCTCCCTGCAACCCGAAAGGCAACGTGGCAGGCGCCGCGACGAATGAGGCAACCATGACGATCAACCTGAAGATCCCCGACATCCAGGAACTCAAACCGCGGATCATCGTGTTCGGCGTCGGTGGCGCCGGCGGCAACGCCGTCAACAACATGATCACCGCGGGTCTGCAGGGCGTCGACTTCGTCGTCGCCAACACGGACGCGCAGGCACTCGCCAGCTCCAAGTCACAACGCATCGTCCAGATGGGCCTGCAGGTGACCGAGGGTCTCGGCGCCGGCTCCCAGCCGGAAATCGGCCGCGCCGCCGCCGAAGAGGTGATGGACGAGATTCGCGATCACCTTAACGGCGTCCACATGGTGTTCGTCACCGCCGGCATGGGCGGCGGCACCGGCACCGGTGCTGCGCCGGTGATCGCGCGCGTCGCCAAGGAGATGGGCATCCTCACCGTGGGTGTCGTCACCAAGCCGTTCCACTTCGAAGGCCAGCGCCGCATGCGCTTCGCCGAGATCGGCATCTCCGACCTGCACAAGGTCGTCGACACGCTGCTGGTGATCCCGAACCAGAATCTGTTCCGGGTCGCCAACGAGAAGACCACTTTCGCCGACGCCTTCGCGATGGCGGACCAGGTGCTCTACTCGGGCGTCGCTTGCATCACCGACCTGATGGTCAAGGAAGGTCTGATCAATCTCGACTTCGCCGACGTTCGCGCGGTGATGCGCGAGATGGGCAAGGCGATGATGGGTACCGGCGAAGCGTCGGGCGAGAAGCGTGCGGCGACCGCGGCGGAAGCGGCGATCGCCAATCCGCTGATCGACGATTCGTCGATGAAGGGTGCCAAGGGCCTGCTCGTCTCGATCACCGGCGGCAAGGATCTCACCCTGTACGAAGTCGACGAAGCAGCCACCCGCATCCGCGAGGAGGTCGATCAGGACGCCAACATCATCGTCGGCGCCACCTTCGACGAAAGCCTCGAAGGCGTCATTCGCGTGTCGGTCGTTGCCACCGGCATCGACAGCGCGCAGATCGCCGCCCAGAGCCGACCGGCGGAAACGCCGCGTGTGGAAGCCCGGCCGGAGCATAACCGCCTCGCCGAGCTCAATGCCGCCCGTCGCGTCGAGACCCAGCGGCTGGCCGACCGGATCGAGCAGGAAACCCGGTCGGCGATGATGGCCGCCCGGCAACCGAAGGCCGAACAGATGCAGCCGGCTCCGATCGCTGCCCCGGCGCAGCAGGGCAACGCCGCCGATGCCGCCCATGCGGCGGTCGCTGCGGCGTTGATACCGGCTGCGGTCGAAGATGTCTCGATCCGTCCGATCCCGCTGAAGCCGACGATGTTCGAGCCGGCTCCGGTGGAGCAGATGGCGCCGATCGAGGAGCCGCCGCCGGAATCGTTCATCCCGCCGCAGGCGGAGCACACCGGGATGCGCAAGCCGCGCATGCCGCGCGTCGATGAACTGCCGCTGCCGGCCCAGGCCCAGATCAAGGCCGCCCGGGGCGAAGCCGAGCCCGAGCACCCCGCGCGTCAGCGGATGGGCCTGATGCAGCGTCTGGCTGCGGTCGGCCTCGGTCGTCGCGAAGAGCCGGCGATCGAACCGCCGGTGCCGGTCGCGCCGCGTCCGGTCACGTTCCCGCCGCGCCAGGCCCGCCCGGCTGAACCGCCGGTGTCGGAATACGCCCGTCGCAGCGCGCCGCAGGGGCTCGACCCCCATGGTCGGCCGGCTCCTGTGCACAACAGTGCGGAGGACGACCAGCTCGACATCCCGGCCTTCCTGCGGCGGCAGGCCAACTAACCGATAAAAAACCCCGGCTTCGGCCGGGGTTTTTCTTTTATCCTATTGTTTTTTAAATTGTTTTTCGGTTTTTCTGGCGCCTCGAGGGTTAACCCTCAAGATTAATGGCGCCTTTCCGGATCAAATGCGGCGAAATCGCGTAACAGTCCGTAACACAACGTCAGTTGGCGAGTGACGGGGGCTGACCTATTCCCTGTGCTGCAAGAAACGGCTCAAGCCTTTGAGATATCTGGCTTTGACGCCGTGTCCTAATCGCCCGTCGGGGGGCGCGGCCGGATCACCGGTCGGACAGAGACGGATCGTGTTGATGACAGTCGCGAAGTCGGGCGCCAAGACCACCAAGTCGGCGACCAACCTGCAAACCACGCTGCTGGCCCCGGTATCGGTGTCCGGTATCGGTGTCCATTCCGGTTTGCCGGCGACGCTGACTCTTCATCCCGCCCCCGCGCATCACGGCATCGTTTTCTCCCGCATCGGTCGCGCCGGTGAGCCGGATCGTGAAATTCTTGCCGATGTGCGCGCGGTCACCGCGACCGATTTCGCCACCGTGCTCGGCGACGCCAAGGGTCCGCTGTGCTCGACGGCGGAGCATGTGCTCGCCGCGCTGCGTGGTCTCGGCATCGACAATGTGGTGGTCGAGATCGACGGACCGGAAGCGCCGATCATGGACGGCAGCGCCGCTGATTTCATCGCTGCTGTCGATCGCGCCGGTATCCGCACGCAGGAAGCGCCGCGCAAATATATCGAAGTGCTCAAGACCATCCGCGTCGCCCGCAAGGATGGTGCGAGCGGCGAACTTGCGCCATATGCGCGCGGCTTCCGCGTCGAGGCCGAGATCGATTTCTCCGAGCCACTGATCGGCCGGCAGAGCTATGCGCTCGACGTCACCACCGACAGCTTCCGCCGCGAGATTTCGCGGGCGCGTACCTTCGGCTTCATGCGCGATGTGGCGCGGCTGTGGAGTGCGGGCTACGCGCTCGGTGCCTCGTTCGAGAACACGCTGGTGATCAGCGACAACCGGGTGATGAACCCGGAGGGCGTCCGCTTTGCCGACGAGTTCGTTCGCCACAAGGTGCTTGATGCGGTCGGCGATCTGGCTCTGGCCGGCGCACCGCTGCTCGGCGTCTACCGCTCGGTGCGCGGCGGCCATGCGCTCAACCATGCCGTTCTCTCGGCTCTGATGGCCGATCCGACCGCCTGGCGGCTGGTCGATCCGGCGCCCGCCCGTCGGTCGCGTCCTCTGGTTGGCGCCCTGGTCGAGCCGCTCAGCGTGCCCGCCAACGGCCTGCCGGCCGGTCTGGCGGTTCCGGCCTACGGCCCCAGCGTCTCTTAACGGGACAGCGTTAACCCTCCGCCACATTCCGGGCTGAATCTCCCGGTTAATCGCGGTTGTCTGTCGCAACGGACTTTCTACGGCCGCTTTCAGCGGCTTAGCCGCACGGAATTCGTCGCACCGGCCCGGTTGGGCTTGGCCGGGCGGGTGATTTTCGATACGTCTCTGGCTGGATGGCCCGCAGCCGATAGGCCGGGCGAGGGGATCGGACAACGTGATGCTGAAACGGGCTCCTGGGCTTAAGCGCGGCCGCGCCATCGCTGTGCGTCTGCTGATGCTGGCGATGATCTCGGTCACCGTCCCGGCCTGCAGCACCTTCAACGACTGGTTCGGCAAGAAGGACGATGTCCTGCCCGACCAGCCGGCTGACAAGCTCTACAATGAAGGGCTCTACCTGCTGAACCAGAAGCGGGAGCCCAAGGAAGCAGTCAAGAAATTCGAGGAAGTCGACCGCCAGCACCCGTATTCGGAATGGGCGCGCAAGTCGCTGATCATGCTCGCCTATGCGCAGTACGAAGCGCACGACTATGATGAGTGCATCAATTCGGCGAAGCGATATGTGTCGCTGCATCCGGGCAGCCCGGACGCCGCCTATGCGCAATATCTGATCGGCGCCGCTTATTTCGACCAGATTCCGGACGTCACCCGCGACCAGGGCGCGACTGACCGGGCGATGCAGGCGCTGGACGAGGTGGTGCGGAAATATCCGACCACCGAATACGCCGCGAGCGCCAAGAAGAAGCTTGAGGTCGCCCGCGACCAGCTCGCCGGCAAGGAAATGGCGATCGGCCGCTACTATCTCCAGAAGAAGGACTACACGGGCGCTATCAACCGCTTCAAGGTCGTGGTGACGCAGTACCAAACCACCCGCCACGTGGAAGAAGCGCTGATGCGGCTGACCGAATCCTATATGGCGCTCGGCATCGTTCCTGAGGCCCAGACGGCAGCGGCGGTGCTCGGCCACAACTTCCCGGATAGTCCGTGGTACAAGAACGCCTATTCGCTGGTGAAATCGGGCGGCAAGGAACCCCATGAAAATCAGGGGTCGTGGATCAGCCGGGCGTTCAAGAAGGTCGGTCTGGGCTGACCGCCTGCAGGGCTCGCCCTCTGTATCCACATCGCCGTATGCGCATTCGCCGCGGCCGGGCTTGTCCCGGCCTTCGGCGGCTTTGATGATACGAATCTGTCAGTTGTAACAGCACCGGCCCGTGCCGGAGATGACCGCGCAGTAGCGACACACCCATGCTCTCCCGGCTCTCGATCCGCGATATTGTTCTGATCGATCGGCTCGACATCGACTTCGCCGCCGGCCTTGCCGTGCTCACCGGCGAAACCGGTGCCGGCAAGTCGATCCTGCTCGATTCCTTTGCGCTCGCGCTCGGCGGGCGCGGTGATGCCGCGCTGGTGCGGCAAGGCACGGACCAGGGCCAGGTCACGGCGGTGTTCGAGGTCGGTTCGAAGCATCCGGCACGTGCGGTGCTCAAGGCGAACGACATCGTCGACGACGACGATCTGATCGTCCGGCGCGTGCAGTTCGCTGACGGGCGTACCCGCGCCTTCGTCAACGACCAGCCGGTGAGCGTGCAGATTCTGCGGCAGCTCGGCGAGGCGCTGGTGGAGATCCATGGCCAGCACGACGACCGCGCCCTGGTCGATGTCGCTCAGCACCGGCAGTTGCTCGATGCCTATGGCGAACTCGACGGCAAGGCCGACGCGCTGGCGAAACTTTGGCAGGCGCGGCGCACGGCCCGCGAGGCGGTCGACACGCATCGTGCCGACGTGGAGCGCGCCAAGCGCGAAGGCGACTGGCTGCGCCACGCGGTCGACGAACTGACCAAGCTGGCGCCGGAACAGGGCGAGGAGACCGCGCTCGCGGAACGCCGCACCCTGATGATGCAGTCGGAAAAGATAGCCAGCGATCTGCGCGACGCGCACGACATCGTCGGCGGCAATGATTCCATCGTGCCGGTGCTGTCGTCGGCCGTGCGCCGGCTGGAACGGCGCGGCGCGCAGGTGCCGCAGATGGTCGAGCCGGCGGTGAAGTCGTTCGATGCCGCACTGAATTCTCTGGAAGAGGCGCGGGCGCATCTCGAACAGGCGCTGCGGCTCGCCGATTTCGACCCGCATGAACTGGAGCGGATCGAGGAACGGCTGTTCGCGCTGCGCGCCGCCGGACGCAAATACAACACGCCGGTCGATAATCTCGCGGCGCTGGCCGAGAAATATACCAACGATCTCGATCTGATCGACGCCGGCGAGGAACGGCTTGCGGCGCTGGAGAAGGCTGCCGCGGCAGCCGACGACAGCTATTTCGCGGCAGCGGCGGCGCTGTCGAAGGCACGGCAGAAAGCGGCGACGGCGCTCGACAAGGCGGTCAACGCCGAGCTCAAACCGCTCAAGCTCGAACGCGCGACGTTCTCGACACAGATGGTCAGCGATGTCAGTTCCGCCGGACCGGCCGGCATCGACAAGGTCGAATTTTGGGTCCAGACCAATCCCGGTACGCGACCGGGGCCGCTGATGAAGGTCGCCTCGGGCGGCGAGTTAGCGCGCTTTCTTCTCGCGCTCAAAGTTGTCCTCGCGGATCGCGGTTCGGCGCCCACGCTGGTGTTCGACGAAATCGATACCGGTGTCGGCGGTGCCGTTGCCGATGCGATCGGCATGCGCCTTGCGCGGCTCGGCCGCGGCGTGCAGGTGCTCGCTGTCACCCACGCGCCGCAGGTGGCGGCTCGCGCGACGCGGCACTACGTCATCAGCAAGGACGGCAAACCCGGGGACAAGGGCAAAGCCAAAGACAAACGCGTCGCCACCTCGGTCACCGAAGTCGCGGCCGATCATCGGCGCGAGGAAATCGCGCGGATGCTGGCCGGTGCCGAGATCACCGCCGAAGCGCTCGCGGCGGCCGAGCGGCTGATCAAATCCGCCACCGGCTGAAGTTGCTGCCATGCCTCGTTACGACCAATCCCTTGCCATCGACGAGATGACGCCACGGCAGGCGAAGCGTGAACATGCGCGGCTGCAGGCGGAGATCGCCGAGCATGACAAGCGCTACTATCAGGACGATGCGCCGACGGTCTCCGACGCGGAATACGACGCGCTGCGCCGCCGCTACAACGCGATCGAAAAGCAGTTTCCCGATCTCGTTACCCAGGGTAGCCTGTCGCTCACCGTCGGTGCGGCGCCCGCGCGCGGCTTCGCCAAGGTCCGGCACACGGTGCCGATGCTGTCGCTGGACAATGCGTTCAACGAGGAGGATGTCGCCGATTTCGTCGAGCGCATCCGCCGCTTCCTGA
>JBQCFU010000394.1:0-2979 GCA_051958775.1 Pseudolabrys sp. | reverse complement strand
CCGCACGGCCGACAGCGCCTCGGCGGAAAACGCCTATGACGCCCTGAAGAAATACGCCCGCGATCTCACCCAGGCGGCCCGTGACGGCAAGCTCGATCCGGTGATCGGCCGCGACGAGGAGATCCGCCGCACCATTCCAGTGCTGTCGCGGCTGACCTAGCTCAATCCCTTGCTGATCGGCGAGCCCGGCGTCGGCAAGACCGCCATCGTCGAGGGGCTGGCGCTGCGCATCATCAACGGCGACGTGCCGGAAAGCCTCAAGGACAAGAAGCTGCTCTCGCTCGACCTCGGCGCGCTGATCGCCGGTGCGAAATATCGCGGCGAGTTCGAGGAGCGCCTGAAAGCCGTGCTCAACGAGGTGACCTCGGCGCAGGGCGGCATCGTGCTGTTCATCGACGAGATGCACACCCTTATTGGTGCGGGCAAGACCGATGGCGCGATGGATGCGTCGAACCTGCTCAAGCCGGCTTTGGCGCGCGGCGAGCTGCATTGCATCGGCGCGACCACGCTCGACGAGTACAAGAAGCACGTCGAGAAGGATGCCGCTTTGGCGCGGCGCTTCCAGCCGGTATTCGTCTCCGAGCCGACGGTCGAGGATACGATCTCGATCCTGCGCGGCCTGAAGGAGAAGTACGAGCTGCATCACGGCGTGCGCATCGCTGACGCGGCACTGGTCGCGGCGGCGACGCTATCGAACCGCTACATCACCGACCGCTTCCTGCCCGACAAGGCGATCGACCTGGTCGATGAAGCTTCGGCGCGGCTGAAGATGCAGGTGGACTCCAAGCCCGAAGAGCTCGATTCCATCGACCGCGAAATCGTGCGGCTGAAGATCGAGCAGGAGGCTTTGAAGAAGGAGACCGATCCGGGCTCCAAAGACCGTCTGAAAAACCTCGAAGGCGAACTCGTGTCGCTGGAGAAGCAATCGGCTGATATCACCTCCCGCTGGAAGGCGGAGAAGGAAAAGCTCGGCAGCGCGCAGAAGCTCAAGAGCGAACTGGAACAGCTCCGCACCGAACTCGCCAACGCGCAGCGTCGCGGCGAATATCAGCGCGCGGGCGAGCTGGCCTATGGCCGCATTCCCGACCTCGAGAAGAAGCTCAAGGACATCGAGGCTAACGAGAAGTCCGGTGCAATGGTCGAGGAGACCGTCACTGCCGACCGCATCGCGCAGGTCGTCTCGCGCTGGACCGGCGTGCCGGTCGACAAGATGCTGGAAGGCGAGCGCGCCAAGCTGTTGCGCATGGAAGAGGAGATTGCGCGCCGCGTGATCGGCCAGCGCGAGGCGGTGCAGGCGGTCTCGACCGCGGTGCGGCGTGCGCGCGCGGGCCTGCAGGACCCGAACCGGCCGATCGGCTCGTTCATGTTCCTCGGCCCCACCGGCGTCGGCAAGACCGAGCTGACGAAAGCGCTGGCGGAATTCCTGTTCGACGACGAGCAGGCGCTGCTGCGCATCGACATGTCCGAATACATGGAGAAGCATTCCGTCGCCCGTCTGATCGGCGCGCCTCCGGGCTATGTCGGTTACGACGAAGGCGGTGCGCTGACCGAAGCGGTGCGGCGCCGGCCGTATCAGGTGATCCTGTTCGACGAGATCGAGAAGGCGCATCCGGACGTGTTCAACGTTCTGCTGCAGGTGCTCGATGACGGGCGGCTCACCGATGGGCAGGGCCGCACGGTCGACTTCCGCAACACGCTGATCGTGATGACGTCGAACCTTGGCGCCGATTTCCTCGTCAATCAGCCGGAAGGCGAGGATACCGACAAGGTGCGCGATCAGGTGATGACGGTGGTGCGCTCCGCGTTCCGTCCGGAATTCCTCAACCGTGTCGATGAGATCATCCTGTTCCATCGCTTGCAGAAGAGCGAGATCGGCCGGATCGTCGACATTCAGATGGGCCGCCTGCGGAAGCTTCTCGCGGATCGCAAGATCGAAGTTGAGATCGATGCGAAAGCGCGCGACTGGCTCGCCGACAAGGGCTGGGATCCGGCTTACGGCGCACGGCCGTTGAAGCGGGTGATCCAGCGCTACGTCCAGGATCCGCTGGCGGAGATGATCCTCGCCGGCACGATCAAGGACGGCGAGACCGTGTCGATCTCGGCGAACAAGGATGGCCTGTCGTTCAATGGCAAAGCGGTCGCCGCAAAAGCCGCGTAACGCTGGCGCAGAGACGAACTGCTGTCATGGCCCGCACCATTCTTTTGAATGGCTATGCGGGCCATGACATATTGCGCGCCTCCTTGAGTCGCTTTGCGAGAAAAATGCCCAGATGAGCTACGCCGCATCGGTCCTGCAGCCCGGAGAGACGATCCTGCGCATGGGCCGTTTGCACTGGACCATCTATCTGCGCTCGCTGGCCTATCTCGTTCTCGCCGGCGTGGTCTGGACCGCGGTCGAGGCGTATTTTCCCGAGCAGCAGATGATCGGGCTGATCGCGGCGGCGCTGTTGCTGCTGCTGTTTTGCGCGAGTTTCCTGCACGCATGGTTCGTGCGCTGGATCACCGAGTTCGCGGTGACCAACCGGCGCGTGATCTACAAGGTCGGTTTCATCAACCGCCGCACCGTCGAGAGGAACATGGACAAGGTGCAGTCGGTGGAGGTCGAGCAGTCGATTCCCGGTCGTCTGATGGGCTACGGGCCGATCAATGTGATGGGCACCGGCTCGGATGAAGGCAGCGTCATCCGCATGAAAAGCATCAGCAACCCGATCGCGCTGCGCAGCGCGATCACCAGCCGCTAAACGTCAACGAAGCAGGTTATCAGCGCCGGATCGGCGCGGCGGGTGAAGAGTCGGCGACGCGCGGCTGACGGCGCGTCATCAGGTTGTCGAGCCGCTCGCGTTCGCGCTCGAAACTCGCCAAAACCGGGCCTTCCAGCACACGGCCACGCGGCAGCTTGATGCGCATCGGGTCGACGAAGCGGCCGTTGATGCGGATTTCGTAGTGCACGTGCGCGCCGGTGGAGAGGCCGGTCGAGCC